>CBDUBB010000446.1:0-1525 GCA_965365265.1 uncultured Flavobacteriaceae bacterium | reverse complement strand
TCGCAAATTGGGAAGGGAATTGGAATTGTTCACCTTCTCACAGCGGGTTGGTCCGGGGCTTCCTCTGTGGCTGCCCAAGGGAGCCCAGTTGCGGGAACGCCTGGAGAACTTTCTGAAAAAGGTGCAGAGGGACACGGGGTATGAACCTGTTATTACCCCTCATATCGGCCAGAAGGAATTGTGGGAAACCTCGGGTCACTATGCCAAGTACGGAAAAGACAGTTTTCAGCCCATCCACACGCCCCAGGAGGGTGAAGAATTCCTGCTGAAGCCCATGAATTGTCCGGCCCACTGCGAAATTTACAAATCCAAGCCCCGCTCCTACAAGGACCTGCCTCTTCGCCTGGCTGAATTTGGCACGGTTTACCGCTACGAGCAGAGCGGAGAATTGCACGGACTCACCAGGGTAAGGGGATTCACCCAGGACGATGCGCACATATTTTGCCGGCCCGACCAGCTCAGGGAAGAATTTATGAAGGTCATCGATATCATCCTGTACATCTTTAAAACTTTAGACTTTAAGGACTTTACGACTCAGGTGTCGCTGCGGGATCCGGATGACAAAGAAAAGTACATCGGGTCCGATGAAAACTGGAAAAAAGCAGAGGATGCCATTCTTGCTGCGGTTGAGGCCAAGGGCATGGACAACGTGGTCGTGGAATACGGAGAAGCTGCCTTCTACGGGCCCAAACTGGACTTCATGGTGAAAGACGCCCTGGGGAGGAAATGGCAACTGGGAACCATACAGGTGGACTACAACCTTCCCGAACGTTTTGAGCTGGAGTACATTGGCTCGGATAACCAGAAGCACCAGCCGGTGATGATCCACCGGGCACCCTTTGGATCCATGGAGCGTTTTGTGGCTGTCCTGATTGAACATACGGCCGGGAAATTCCCCCTCTGGCTGACTCCTGACCAGGCTATTATATTGCCTATCAGCGAAAAATATCACGATTATGCAGAAAAAGTTTCAGGTTTCCTTAAAAATTACGATATTCGCACCCTGATTGACGAGAGGAGTGAAAAGATCGGTAAAAAGATCAGGGATAGCGAGTTAAAGCGAATTCCCTATCTGCTTATCATCGGCGAAAAGGAGCAGGCAAGCTCTACTGTTTCCGTTCGCAGGCAGGGAGAAGGTGATAAAGGGGCGATGAGCCTGGAAGAATTTGCAAGTTTTTTGCAGTCTGAGGTTCAGAATCAGCTGGAAGCAATTGAAACCAATGTTTAACTAAAGTATAGGAGGAAAAGTCATAGCAGGACCAGGCCATTATCGTCGAAGACAACACGGTAGCCAAAACAAGGACCGGATCTTTTACAGGACCAACGAATCAATACGTGCAAGTACGGTACGTCTTGTTGGAGAAAACATTGAAAATCCGGGTGTTGTTTCTCTTGCAGAAGCCCTCAAGATTGCTGATTCCCTGGATCTCGACCTGGTGGAAATATCGCCCAAGGCAGATCCACCTGTTTGCAGGGCCGTTGATTATCAGAAGTTTCTGTACCAGCAGAAGAAGAAACAAAAGGA
>CBDUBB010000445.1:0-1549 GCA_965365265.1 uncultured Flavobacteriaceae bacterium | reverse complement strand
CATTTACGACCCAAACCGATGGGGTGGAAAGGGCATTCTCATATGGAACCCTGGTCCTGCCTGTGGCCCTGCAGCAGAAATCGCCCGAGGAAGTACACAAAATTCTGCAGGAAGCGCAACAGGACCTCCAGGTCCCGGCATATGCTGTACAAACAGGACAGCATCTGAAAGGCATCGACCTGGGAAGCAGGTATATACAGCCCCTTGAAAAGCCAAAGGCCGCCATGCTCATCGGAGAGGGGGTCCGCTCCTACGAGGCCGGGGAGGTCTGGCACCTGTTGGATACACGGGTACATATGCCTATCACAAAGATCCCCCTTCGGGACTTCAACCAGGCAGATCTGAAAAAATACAACATCCTCGTCATGGTAAGCGGACGTTACGACCTGGACGAAAAACAACAGGAGCGCATCAAAAACTGGGTATCTGAGGGGAATACCCTGATAACCATTGCCGGGGGCGCCCGCTATGCCATTTCGCAAAAATGGGTAGAGGAAGCGCTGATAAAAGAAGTCAGCGACTCCACCAAAACAACAGCGCGAAAACCCTATGTGGATGCCCCGGAAAACATTGGGAAAGAACGGGTTGGCGGGGTCATCCTGAAAGCAGAACTCGACCTTACCCACCCCCTGGCCTTCGGATACCAGAATACCGAGATTCCGGTGTACAAGAATAACGAGATCTGGATAAGCCCCAGTAAAAATCCCTATTCCACAGTCGCAAAATACACTGAGGATGCCCACATAGACGGGTTCCTTAGCGAAAAGAACCGGAAGGAATTCCTCGGAAAGTCCGCTTCCCTCCTGGTCAGTCGGCTCGGAAGTGGCCGGGTGGTCCTGTTTGCAGACAATCCAAACTTCAGGGGTTCCTGGTATGGCACCAACCGGTTGTTTCTCAATGCCCTGTTTTTAGGGCAACACATTAATGTGCCGAACTAAAACACACGGTAAATACCAATTCTCAAATACCAAAAGATGTATAAATTCCTGAATGCCCTTGGTCTGATCCTGCTGATGACGGGGATCACATTTGGTCAGAACAACCTTTCCGAAGGGCCTTATGATCAACTTATAATTCGCGGGGCTACCCTGATTAACGGTAACGGAGCCCCGCCACAGGGGCCTGTGGATATCGTTATCGAAAAGAACCGCATCGTCAGGATAGCCGTGGTCGGTTATCCCGGAGTGGCAATTGACCCGGAGGACCGGCCAGAACTCAAAGCGGGTGGACGCGAACTGCAGGCTGAAGGCATGTATGTCCTCCCGGGGTTTGTGGACATGCACGGACATATAGGCGGCACTGCCCAGGGGGCGGAACCCGATTATGTCTTTAAGCTTTGGATGGGGCACGGGATCACCACGGTACGCGAACCCAGCGGACGGGGCGTGGATTTTTCCATGGACCTGAAACGGAAAAGTGCTGCCAATAGCATCATTGCCCCGCGCCTTTTTATATATACCGGTTTCGGGCAGGGCAGTGAAGACCCGGTCAGCTCTCCGGAACAGGCGCGGGAATGGGTACGTCAGAACGCCAAAAAAGGGGCCGATGG
>CBDUBB010000444.1:0-1603 GCA_965365265.1 uncultured Flavobacteriaceae bacterium | reverse complement strand
GGCAACGGACACCCAATCGGAGCGGTGGTAACTACAGAGGCGATCGCCTCCAGTTTTGATTCTGGGCCTGAATTCTTTAGTTCTTTCGGCGGCAATCCGGTTTCCTGCGCCGCCGGGCTGGCGGTACTGGAAGTGCTTGAAGAAGAAGGGTTGAGGGAACGGGCCGCTGACACGGGCGCTTACCTGAAGGAAGGGTTCAGGGGATTGCAGGAATCCTTTCCGGGTATCGGGGATATCCGAGGGGAAGGCCTCTTCCTGGGGGTGGAACTGATAACGCCAGGCGGGAAGCCGGATACCATGGCAGCACAGCACCTTAAAAATCAGTTGCGGGAATCCCACATCCTGGTTGGCACGGACGGGCCTTCAGACAATGTTTTGAAAATTAAACCTCCCCTCCCCTTTAACCGTCAGAATTGCGATTCGCTTATACGGGAATCTTCAAGAATTCTTAAAAATCTTGGGAAATCCTGATCATTAATAATAATTTAGTGCGAACGCAAATACCCAACTACTTATGAAAAGTTCCCTACAAAACGATCTTGGACTCGCCATTCTGCGCATAGGCGGGGCAGGTTTGTTGCTCACGCACGGCATCCCCAAACTTCAACGACTTTTTGGAGAAGGCCCTATTGAATTTGCAGACCCAATCGGGATTGGAGCCACCCCCACGCTCTTCCTGGCTGTCTTTGCGGAATTCCTTTGCGCCATTTTAGTGCTCATTGGGTTTAAGACCCGCTGGGCCAGTATTCCCATCGTGATCACCATGCTGGTTGCAGCCCTGATTCAGCATGCGGGTGACCCCTTCGGATCCAAGGAGAAGTCCTTGCTGTTCCTGCTGGTATTCGTCACCATCCTGTTCCTGGGGCCGGGCGCTAACAGTGTCGACAAAAAATAGCCTAGAGGATCTTATGTAACAATTCCTTCAGCAGGTCTTCCTGCTTCAGGGAAGGGGAACCGACCCCCTTGCCTTTGAGGTCCATTTCTCGTAAAACGCTGATGATGCGGCTTACTTTTTTCATGGGGTAGTTCCTGGCTGCGGTCTGGTACTCACTCACGAAGTAGGGATTGATATGGAGTGCCCTGGCCACATTCTTTGGGCTGTGGTCCTGTAGCCCATGGTATTGCAGGAGTTGTGAAAAAAAGGTATTCAGCAGGGACACGGTCATTACAAATGGGTTCTCCTTTGGGTTTTCGGCGAAATATTTAATGATGCGGGTAGCCCTGGGAATATCCCTTTCCGCAATGGCATTTTTAAGCTCGAAGTTGTTGTAGTCCTTGCTGATTCCGATGTGCATCTCTATCACGCCTGGGTCAATCTCCGAACCTTTTGGAAGGATTCCCTTGAGTTTCTCCAGCTCATTGGAGATTCGGCTCAGGTCGGTGCCCAGATATTCCACCAACAGGGCGGCTGCCTTGTGGGAAATCTTATAGCCGGCCCCCAGCAGGACGCGCCGTATCCAGTCCGACACCTGATTTTCATACATTTTTTTGCTCTCGAAGATCACCGCGTTGGATTTCCTCAGACTCTTGATCAGTTTTTTACGCCTGTCCAGGGTCTTATACTTGTAACAAATAACGAGGATGGTGGAGGATTGTGGCTGTT
>CBDUBB010000443.1:0-1613 GCA_965365265.1 uncultured Flavobacteriaceae bacterium | reverse complement strand
CGGAAATCGACAGCAGCATCGTCTCAATCCTGAATTCTCTGGTTCCCCTGTTCACCCTTTTTGTGGGATATGCGCTTTTCAGGATTTCGTTTTCCATGAACCAGCTGGCAGGGGTCCTGGTGGGGTTAATCGGCGCAGGATTGCTGATTTACCTGGGGGCGGAAGTGAACCCGAACCAGAATTACTGGTATTCCTCAGGGGTGGTGGTCGCTTCTTTCTGTTATGCGATCAACGCTAACCTGGTAAAGAGTAAGCTCCAATCCGTTAGCCCTATGGGCATTGCCACGGGCAATTTTTTGTTTCTGATTTTACCTGCCCTGGGGGTGGTGCTGATATCCGGGGCCCTGGCCGAGCCTGTTCGCCAGGGACCTTATTTTTGGTCTTCGCTTGGGTACATTGCCCTTCTCTGTGTATTTGGCACGGCCATCGCCAAGGTAATGTTTAACCGGCTCATACAGATTTCCACGCCGGTGTTTTCGGTTTCGGTCACCTATCTGATCCCCGTGGTAGGGGTCCTGTGGGGGATTCTGGACGGGGAGCGGTTCAGTAGCGGGCAATTTGCCGCCGCTTCCCTCATACTGCTTGGGGTCTACCTGGTAAACAAAATGAAAAAAGCGCCCCGGTAGGGGGCGCCTTTATCATCCTGCAAAATAAGGATCAATTGAAATCGGATTCCTGAACGTCGTAGTTTATCACGGCTTCGAGGAGTTTACTCTCAATTTGTTGGGGCCCCATGGGAACGACCCTCAATGAAGGGAACTTGATGCCATCCACTTCCTGATACTCCTTAATCGTAGTCTCCTGGTTCTGGGTTTGACCGTTCATGGAGATCACTGTGGCCTCTTTGATTTTTAGACCCGTCTCCACATCGTAGAAATAACTGGCCTGAACAGTTTCCCCGGGCACGTCGATCCGGTACGCCTTTTTATCGTCAACCGGTTCTATTCCCACGAGTTTGGCTTCGGGATTCTTTGCTATAGACTGTTCCACAAAAATGCCTATGCTTTTCTGCATGTCCGTTTTCATTGCCTCAGGTAGGGGTACTTTATTCGCCCCCTGCTTCATGTACAGCTCGTCTCCCTTGGCGATGACCCCCATCATCGGGGAACCGTTCATAAAGGTGGTCTGAGCATATTTATCGGCAGTACGGAGTTCTTCCGATTTTATGGTGGAACCCATAGCGCTGCCCTCGTATACGAGTTTCAGGGATTTTATTTTGTCCACCGCTGCTTTGCCGCCAATGGCCTCGAAATAAGCATCTAGTACTGATTGTACTGTTACCCCTTCAGGTATGGCTGTTCCCAGCTCAGGCTTCTCAGCCGGGTTGGCATACTTGTCGTAATACTTGATGGGGACTGTCTTCCCGTCAAAGGTTACCTTTTCCAGGTTTTCGAGAACTTCACTGCCCTTGCCGGCCACAACTATGCGGGCATTCTCGGGTTTGAAATACTTTTTGGATGCTCTTTGGACATCCTCTATGGATATGGCATCGATTCGCTCAAGGAAGGTCTCGTAGAAATCTTCAGGCAGATCCTGTTGCAGGATGTCCACCGCGTAATTGGCTATGGTCGCGGGCCTTTCAAGCTGCATTACAAAATTTCCGGCGTACTTGG
>CBDUBB010000442.1:0-1616 GCA_965365265.1 uncultured Flavobacteriaceae bacterium | reverse complement strand
CGCTGAGCGTTACCTCGCTACTGTTGAAACCAAAGAACCGGTCTCCTGAGAACATGGGATCAAAACAAAAAAACCGCCTTTTGAGAGGCGGTTTTTTTTATTCTCTTAATTTACCCGTCTGTAATTTTCTGAGAAGGTCCGGTTGCCTTCCTCGTCGAAGTTGATCTGGCTGTAGGTGTCGTCCCCCAGTACCAGTTCAAAGGTGAATTGCCGGATCGTATCGAGGGCCTCCATCATATAGTGGTCCCCGTATTCGATGACTTCGATAAGCTCATCCTGGGTGATTTGGTACCCCCCGTATCCAAACCGGCCAATCGTATCGTTGGGGTCGGTCCGGGACCACATCACCTTCCCGTGGTAGTACATCTTTACCTGCCGGTACCCTTCCACCAGGTCTACCGTATCCACAATGTTCTGGCCGTCGTAGTTATAAAAACTCTGGAGTTCCCAGGTACCTTGTATGGAATGCATATTTTCAGGGGAAGAGGTGCTGATTGCGGTGGTGGTCACAAAGGCTACTGCCAAAAGAGCCCACCCTAATACCTTTTTCATGAAATAGAAATTTTGATTATAAAATATTGTTAAAAAGATACGACAATTTATAATAAAGTCAAGACCCCTGGTCAAGAATCGGTGTAAAGTATTTAATTCGGGGCTGGAATTCTTAGGAATCCTTAAATGTGCTGAGGGCGTCTGCCAGGTATTGGAGCTGAGGTTCCCTGTGGGCTGCGGTAACAACGATACGGCTTTGGGAGGCCGTTTCCCCTTCGGCAGGATAGTCAAAATCGGTGATAAGGATTCGCTTCTCCAGCAGGTGACGGACCAACGCCCGATCCCTGAAAACCACCACCGGGTATCTTTCCTGGCATGTGAGGAAACCCAAGTTGCCGACCCGGCTGTGAAGGAACGCTATCCTGGATCTTAGCCGTTTCAGCCTTTGCTGGTAAAGCCCTTTTTCCATAGCATTGATAAGGGTTGAGATCCCTGCCGGCGGGGCCGGGCTGGCTCCTGCGAAAAAGGGTGTTTTGTGCAATTCTTCCAGCCGCGCCCCAGAACCCGCAACCAGCCCGGCAGTTATTCCCATGGCTTTCCCGAGGGAACCACAGAGCAGCAATTCTTTGAATCCCATGGCATTCAGGGGTTTCCAGGATCCGGATCCATCCGGGCCGCTTACGCCCAGTCCATGGGAATCATCCACCACCAGGATACAGTTGCGGGATAGCTGGCTGAGTTGTTCCAAAACCGGCCCGGGTTTGTCGGGCCCGCCAATGCTGTCACTGAATACCACAGCAGGGGGCGCGCCTGGGGCACGATCATGGTCTTCAAGGGCCCGGACCAGGGCACCCCAGTCAGATTGCCGGACCGAAGCCGGTGGCAGCAGGGCTTCATGGCAATTCGGACTGAACAGGCAGGAATATCCCTTTCGGATAAAGTATTCCGCGAGGAGTCTGGCCGCAAGGAAACCCGAGGACAGGGTAAGGCAGGAGGGGCTGCCTATCCAGGAAGACAGTACCCCTTCCGCCTCCTGATAGACAGGAAGCTTCACATTCCCGACACGGGAGGCACCCCAGTGCGTACCAAGGTGCCAAATGGACGCTGACATCATTTCCAGGAAT
>CBDUBB010000441.1:0-1626 GCA_965365265.1 uncultured Flavobacteriaceae bacterium | reverse complement strand
AAATCCGGATACGGCAGGGATCGTTACGGACTTCCCTAACGGGTCGGTGAAACCAGAAGACGGCTTTAGTGTGGGCATGGAGTTCGTAACCTCCTCTCACGCCTTCCAGGTGTATGTATCTTCCTATAACGGGATCGTACCCCAGGTAAATTATTTCAAGAGCCAGAACCGGTTTTGGGATGGATGGGACGGAATCCTTTTAGGCTTTACCATCACCCGTTTGTACAACTTCTAAACCCCCAGTATCAAGGAGATTTTATGAAAAAGCAACCAGAGAACAAAAAGGGAATCGGAAGACGCCAGTTCCTGCCTGTCCTCGGTACAGGGCTTTTGCTGCCGCTGTTGCCGGTTAAGGCCCAGAGTTTGGAAGCGCCTGAAGGGGACGATGAATACCGTACCCTGCTCAAACCGGATGGTACCGCCGTACGCGTTAAGGTGAGCAGCCTGAAGAAATCCAAAGTGGTCCGGAAGCAGATCAGCAACAAAGACCTGCTCAGCTGGCTGGGAAAGGATAAAGAACAGACCTGATGATGGAAGATCCGAACAAAGAAAAAGATACCAGACGCAAGTTCCTCAACAACGGGTGGAAACTCGGCCTGGCCTCCATTTTGGGGGCGGGGGCGCTTGCCCATTTAAAAGACGGGTTTGCGGCGGAAGGTTCCGGGGAGACCATCGAGCTGATGGACACTGAAGGCAATATCATCGAAGTGGACGCCTCCCAGGTGGAAGAGGTAATGGCTTCCACGGGTTCCCACGATGTTCGACGGGGAATGCCCGGACGGAAATTCGTCATGGTAGTCGACCTTGCCAAATGCCAGAATGCCCTGGCCTGCCAGCGTTCCTGTAACAAACACCACTTTGTGACCGGGGCTAATGCCTGGCTGAAGGTCTACAAGATGCGGGAGACCGAGGATACCTCCCCCTACTGGATGCCCACCCTGTGCATGCATTGTGACCAGCCAGCCTGCGTGACCGTATGCCCCGTGGATGCCACCTTCAAACGGGAGGACGGCCTGGTCCTTATAGACAATGACCGCTGCGTCGGCTGCCGCTTCTGTATGGCAGCCTGTCCCTATTCCGTAAGGGTCTTCAACTGGAACGAGCCCAAACAGGAATTCGAGATGAGTGACGAGGTCCTCCACCAAATGCACGGACCGGAGCACGCCGGGGTACCCAGTATCAAGGGAACGGTAGATAAATGCGACTTCTGCCCCCACCAGGCGGTGAAGGGCGAGCTCCCTCACTGTGTGACGGCCTGCCCGAATGGGGTCTTCTACTTCGGGGACAAGAATGAAGATGTAGTCACTAACGGGAACGAGACGGTCCGGCTCAGCAAACTGCTGGAGGAAAACGCAGGCTACCGCCTGTTTGAAGACCTTGGTACGGAACCCAGCGTCTACTACCTGCCACCCAAAGACCGGCTTCCATTTGAAGAAGGACTGGAAAATTACGATCCTTACCAGTCGGTTGAAAAACCCGAGGAACCCACAGAAAATCCTGAGGCATCATGAAGCGGTATGAACAACTTATCAAGGACCTCGGCCCCCAGAAATTCGATATGAAAGGGAAAATCTGGGTGGGGTTGCTGTTGGTCATTATCGCGGCGGGTATTGTCGCCTACATTGA
>CBDUBB010000440.1:0-1629 GCA_965365265.1 uncultured Flavobacteriaceae bacterium | reverse complement strand
TCTGAAAGAGGAAGGGGATCAGAATACCCACATTCTCTCCTTCGGTATAGGGCAAATTCAAAAACAGGCTGTTATAGACCTCGAATTTGTTGCGAACGGATTTCTTGAATTCTTTCAGACGTTCGGTCTGGCTCATAATCTTCTGTGTAGTTTGGATATGGCCCCTCGGATGCAGGCCGGTTTCAAAATTCGGGAACAGGAGCTAAATCCTGGAATATTCGGGTTTTTAAAACAAATTAGGGGAATACCGGTACAATACCAACAATTTGAGGAGAAAGTCCCAAATGTGCCCGGAGGGTTCCTGCCCATCGAACCAAAAAAGTATATACTGCTTAAAAAGCAACACTTACAATGCCGATGAGTAATGAGATCATCAGGCCCACAAACGAAATATAAAATTGTGTATACAGCCCTCCCACCTTGCCTTCTTCCTTGTAGGTATACTCCTCATACAGAGGAAGGTACTTAAATATTTTTCCTTTGATATAGATTCCCCCATCAAATAAGCCTGCATCCTCCCCTTTGGATTTAAGGTATTTAATGATGGCAGTCGTTACATACAGGTTGTACCACAGGAACGCCAGGGCTATCAGCCCGAAAATAACAGGGGTACTCATAATCAGAGGTCTTTCCCTAAAGTTAATAAATAGAATCCAATCAAAAAGTAAAGAAATGATCATGATTTAAAGGTGTGGTCAGAAACACCCTTATTTCAGGAATTTCAACTTGTAAAACGCGTCAGCACGGGAATGAGCACTTCAGCTACCACCTAATTTCCGGCCAGGCCTGTTAAACCTGTCCCCTGTGATCAATGGGCTGATTACCATGTTGGTCGTTTTTACAACACTCAATTCAATCCCTATCATCCTAAAAATGTTTTAGCCTTACTCCAAAGGCAAATATCGCTGAAGTTAACTCACGGGAAGTTTTGGGGCGTCCCGTTTTTGATGGAAAGCAGCCTGGTTTTGTTTCGCAGAAAATAGTAATTTACATGGCAAATCCATCAAGGAATATTGAAATGATGTACAGGAAAACACAAACAGGCTGGTGGTTGCTCGTAGTTTTTACAATTCCGATCCTGTGGCTTGTTCTTGCGTATTTCCAGCAATGGGGAAGCAGGCGGCTTACTGCGATATCCCTTGCATTTACCGTTGTCCTACTGGCAATCATCGTGCTTCTTTTCTACCGCTTGACCGTTGAAGTTGAAAACCATACAATCCGCCTGACCTATGGTATCGGTTTGATCAAAATTACGCTCAAGATCGATGAGCTTATCAGGACCCGGGTGGTAAAAACCCCCTGGTACTATGGGCTGGGAATCCGGATTACCCCCAAAGGCATGCTGTACAACATTCAGGGAAGCAGAGCGGTGCTCGTGGAATATATGCAAAAAGGGGAACTAAAACCGGTCATGATCGGAAGCCCGGAACCTGAGAAACTTAAGGAGATACTGGATGCCCGAATCCCCCGCGCGGACGCATCCTAAGTCTTCGAACCCTCATTAATTGGGCAGGTTCGCTTTGCCGTAACCCGATTCAGGAAGCCTTAAAAAACCTCCGGTACTGCTCCACCCGGAAATCCATAACCGTGTAGGCGGGGTCTTTTGCTTTCCGGGCTTTGTACCCGGCG
>CBDUBB010000439.1:0-1634 GCA_965365265.1 uncultured Flavobacteriaceae bacterium | reverse complement strand
CCTATGCCCTTCTGGAGCAAACCGCCGGTCGGGAAATCTACCTGACCATCAGTGCTACTCCCCAGGGGGATACCGCCCGTGAGGTAGTCGTAAAACCCGTACAAAGTGAGTTTGGCCTGCGGACCCTGAACTGGGTTGAGCAGAACCGCAGGAAGGTGGACAGCCTTTCGGGGGGGCAGCTCGCCTATGTGTATGTCCCCAATACCTCAGGCCGGGGTTTTGAATATTTCAACCGATACTACTTTTCCCAACAGGACAAGAAAGGGGTCGTTGTGGATGAGCGCAATAATGGTGGCGGCTTTGCCGCGGACTATATGATTGACATCATGGACCGGGAACTCTTCGGTTTCTTCAACAGCAAAACGGAAAGCAACCGCCCCTGGACCACCCCCATGGCAGGCATCTGGGGCCCCAAGGTGATGTTGATCAATGAAAGGGCCGGTTCCGGAGGGGACCTGCTGCCCTATATGTTCCGTGCCAAGAAACTCGGCCCGCTGATCGGGACGCGCACCTGGGGAGGCCTGGTGGGTACCTGGGACACACCCAGGTTCATCGATGGCGGCCGGATGGTGGCACCCCGGGGAGGCTTTTTTGATCTCAACGGAAACTGGGCCGTGGAGGGAGAAGGCATTGCTCCTGATATCGAGGTCATCCAGGAACCCTCCGAGGTCATGAAGGGACATGATCCACAACTGGAAAGGGGCGTAAAAGAAGCTTTGCGCCTGCTGGAAACCGGGCGCTTTGAGTTGCCTGAAGAACCCGCAGCTCCAGTGCGCTGGAAGCGGCCTGAAGGATTTACTCCGGACCCTGTTAACAACAACAGGCCCTAAGTCTATTCCAGAGGGATCGTCAGGGTCATATCCTCCCTGAGGATTACCAGGCATTCATTGAAAGAAGGGGGGCCAAAGGTCTTGGTCCGCGCCATGGAAAACCCGTAGTCCTCCTTTGGGAAACCCAGCCAGTTCTTGTCCAGGGCATCGTTCCCATTTTCGTCATGGAAAACGGCCAGGGCGTATTCGCCAGGCGGGAGGTCTTCCAAAACCACCTTTGTATCCCCAACAACGGCAGGAGCATGTCCACTTCGGAAAACCCTTTCGAATTTAAGAAAAGTGGAGGCCTCATCGTAAAGGGCCACCATTACATTGCCCTCCGAAGAAGTGACCCCGCTGACGACCACCTCGAGGCGGTACTGCCCAAACAGGGTGACGGGCATACAGAGTATCAGTATTAAAAGAAAGCGCATGGTACTTTATGGTAAGGATGGCAAATCTACCTTCTTTCGGCGAAAATGCTTCATTTAAAGTCCTAAATTCAATGGAGTTTCTTATTCCGGAGGCTTCTGCTCCCATTTCTCCTTTAAAACCTGATACATGTTTTGGGTTTCCAGGGAATCTGCAAAGTTCAGGAACAGGACCATGGTATCCCGGTAGCGGATCTTGATCTTGTGCTGCCTGAGGTCATCTACAAAAACGTAAACCGGCCTTTGGGGATAGAGGGAGTCCACAAAAACCCCTTTTTCCCTGGCCCAGTACGAAAACCCATGGCTCCGTTCCATTTGTGGGATGCGCTGCTTCCATAAAACACTGTCGAGATCGCTGTAGGGAACTTCCTGGTGATAGAAGCCCGATACGATC
>CBDUBB010000438.1:0-1639 GCA_965365265.1 uncultured Flavobacteriaceae bacterium | reverse complement strand
GGCACTGCTGCCCTGGTCACCGATAGCGGGTGGCATTCTGGCGGGTCGCTATAAGCGCGCTTACCTGAAACGACCCAACCGGCAGGACGGGGAAACGGCTCAGGTATACTATGGGATTGCCCTGGACATGGCCCGGGAGGCCGGAGATACCGATCAGATATATTATCACGCAATCAACCTGGCCTTCCTGAGCCTGGTAATGGATGAAGACCGGGAAAGCATGCTAACCTATGCCCAACAGGCACAGGAAGCAGCCGAACAGTGTGCGGAATCCCTATGGACAGCGGCTACCCTTGGTGAGGCGCATCTTTATCTGGATAATATGTATGCGGCACGGAACTTTTATGAAAAAGCCTCAAAAATGGCAGGCATTCGGGAAAAGATCTCTATTCACCTCAACGCCCATGCCGCCTATTCGGCATTAAGGGAAACGGGAGGGGATGACGACGCCTTCCTGGGATTCCTGAACGAAAAATTCTTAAGCTGACTTCGCACCTATGCGCCATTTCAAAAAGGGGGAATTACCCAATCTCAAATTCCGGGAGGCAGTTAAAAAACCGATCCCGGTCAGATGCGTTCAAATGGACGAACCCTTTGAGGTGGAAACCATGGAGGGCACATTAACGGGTAAGGCCGGCGATTGGCTCATGGTAGGCATACACGGGGAGATGTACCCGATTGACCGGGAGATATTTGAACGGACCTACCGCCTGGTTCAATAGGCCACTTTCAGGAATACGACATCTCCAAGGGCTTTCCGGTCGACCACCAATACCAGGTTGCCCTTCTTGATAAACCCCCCTTTTTTATCCTGAACGGAGTTGCCCGTGAATTCGTTATAAGCGGCCCTGTTGGACTTTGCCTCCAGGAAATCCCCGATTTTTGGCACTAGGTTCACTTCGGCCTGGGGCGCTTGCAGGCGGAATACCAGGTCAAAGACCCGGCTGCTATCCATCAGGGAATCGTCGTTGACGTCCCCGGTCTGGACCCGGCCCGCAAACAGCCAGCCTTCCCGCTTTCCCTTCGCAAGTCCTAGGGCCTCCTCAAACCTGGGCGTCAGTGTCTCAATGCTGCTGGAGGAGGTGTTTAAGTTGTTCTCCTCGATATACTCCACAATATATTTCAGGTAGGCATCCACCGTATTCTCCGTCTGGGCCTGGGTCCACTGCGGGTCTTCACTCAGTTCCCCCTGCCTTTTTTCTGCCTCCTCAAGGTTCCGGGCCTCATTTTTGAATCGGTAATTCTTGGCCGTCTGAATGTAGTTGGCATAGGATTCAACTGTGTTTTCCGTGCTGGCAAGCGTCCAGTATTCTTTATCCAGTTGCCTTTCTACCTCCTCCAAATCGATCAAAATACTATCGCGCAGGGCTGCCGCCTCGGGCAGGAGCCGCTGACGTATCACAGAATCGGGGACGATGGCCTCCTCTTCCGCGGTTTCCTGCGTTTGCGAAACGATCTGATTCTTTTTGTAAAAAATGGTCTGTTTGTCAATTCTATCGAGCAATTCCAGATAAGGTTCCTGCGGCGAGATGCCTTCTTCGGGCTCACCGCCCTTCATTTGGATATCCTTATAAAGGGCCCGGGTCTCGGTTAGGACCTGCTCCAGCTTTTCCATTTCTTCCACATAGTCCCGATAAAA
>CBDUBB010000437.1:0-1667 GCA_965365265.1 uncultured Flavobacteriaceae bacterium | reverse complement strand
GGGGCTGGTTATGTCTGACTGGTTTGGGGGCAATGATGCCCCGGCCATGATCCGGGCCGGGAACGACCTGCTGGAGCCCGGCACCAAAAAGCAGTGGGATGCCCTGCTGGAGGCCTATGAAAATGGGGGATTGTCTGAAGCGGATATCGATACGGCCGTAAAAAGGATTCTAAAGCTCATCCTGGAATCGAAAAAGATGGAGGGGATTGTCTACGGAAACGATCCGGACCTGCAGGCCCATGCGGCCATAACCCGACAATCCGCTGCGGAAGGAGCCGTGCTCCTTAAAAATGAGGGGGTCCTCCCCCTTCAGGAAGCACAAACGGTTGCCCTTATCGGGGTTACCTCCTACGATTTTATCGCCGGGGGCACGGGCTCCGGGGATGTAAATGAGGCGTATACGATATCCCTTGAACAGGGCCTTGCAGCCGCAGAACCCGAGTCTCAAATTGTAAGCACGGCACCTGAGCCCCTGACAAACCGGGTGGTTTTTGAAATTGCCGAAACCCCGAAAAAGGCCTTTGAGGCCCACAAAGAAGCCAACGCGGAGGCCTTTGTGAAACCGGAAGGCATGAATGCCATGTTCCAACCCTACGACCCACCGGAATTACTCCTGACCTCAGCGCAGTTGGAAGCCACGGTGGAAGAGGCCGATGTGGCCATCATCACCATCGGAAGGAACAGCGGGGAAGGGGGCGACCGGCTGGAAGAGGACGACTTCCTGTTGTCGCAGAAGGAACTGGAGATGATCTCCAGCACCTGCGAGGCTTTTCACGCCGCCGGCAAGAAAGTGGTTGTGGTGCTTAACATCGGGGGCGTGATTGAAACCGACTCCTGGAAACACCTTCCGGATGCAATCCTCTTGGCCTGGCAGGGCGGGCAGGAAGGAGGAAATTCGGTGGCAGATATCCTGAGCGGACGGATCAACCCGAGTGGCAAACTGCCGATGACCTTTCCCGTAAACGTGGCAGACCACGCCTCTCACGCAAATTTTCCCCTGGATGGGGAACCCATGGCACTGACCGACATGCTCAGCAGGGAAGAAAAACCAGAAAAGGAGAAGATCCGGAACAGGGATTACACCAGGTACGAAGAAGGCATCTACGTGGGATACCGGCATTTCGACAAGGCAAACCTGAAAGTCTCCTACCCTTTCGGCTATGGGCTTTCCTACACTAATTTCGAATATGGGAACGCCGAAATTTCCGTGGAAAACGATATGATACAGGTGCACCTCCCGGTCACCAATACAGGGGAGCGCGCAGGGAAGGAAGTGGTTCAGGTCTATGTCTCAAAACCGGACACTTCCATCGACCGACCAGTACGGGAATTAAAGGCCTTTACCAAAACAGGGCTTTTGCAACCCGGGGATTCGGAGGAACTCGTCTTTGAGGTCCCAGTCGAAGAGCTCAGGTACTGGAATGAAGCATCATCGGCTTGGACCCTTGAACAGGGAGGCTATACCATTGAAATGGGATCCTCCTCCAGGGATATCCTCCAGTCAGCAACCATCGAACTGTAATTCCGAGTATCTTGCAGTGGAATCCAAACTGCCGAAATCAAATGATACGAACTACTTTGTTTCTTCTTCTAAGCCTTATTGCGATGGGATGTGGTGATTCCAAAAAGGAAGCATCCGCCTTAACCTCATTTTATGTGGGAACTTA
>CBDUBB010000436.1:0-1718 GCA_965365265.1 uncultured Flavobacteriaceae bacterium | reverse complement strand
AGGGAGCCATTATTGAGCGCAATGATGATATTACCGCATTTGTACCCCAGCGCCATTTAGTGAAAGAAGATGGCAAGAAACTGGGCCGTGGCGAAGAGGCGGAATTCAAAATCATCGAATTCAACAAGGATCTCAAGAGGGTGGTAGCCAGCCACACCGCTATCTTCAGGGAAGAAGAGCAGCGGAATGTCCGGGCTGCCCGTAAGAAAGCAGCCACTGCGGAAGAGGCGAAACCCACGCTGGGGGATGCCAATGAGCAGCTGCAGGCCCTTAAGGACAAAATGGAAGCAGGCAGTAAGAAGAAATAGCAAGCCTGACTTTCTTACCGTTCAAAACCCCGGATTTCGTATCCGGGGTTTTTTGTTTTGCGAATCCCGACATCGGATTATGACCGATATACGGAGCGGGTATTTGGGAGAATTGCCTATTTTTGTTTACGAAACCTTCTCGGCCCGCCTCTTATGAGTCAAAAAGTGCTGCTTTCTTCCAGGGATATCGATATCATCCTGCACCGGCTGGCCTGCCAATTGTTAGAGAACCACCTGAATTTTGAGGACTCCGTTCTGATCGGGATACAGCCCAGGGGCACGTTCCTGGCCCGCCGCCTGAGGGATCTGCTGCAGGGTGAATACAAGGTGAAGCATATTCCGTTTGGCCTGCTTGACATCACCTTTTACAGGGATGATTTCCGGCGGGGAGACAAAACACTGGAGGCCAGTACCACCCAGATCGATTTTCTTGTGGAGGAAAAGCGCGTTGAGCTCATAGACGATGTGCTGTATACCGGCCGGAGTATCCGGGCGGCCCTGACAGCCATACAGTCTTTCGGCCGTCCCCGCGAGATCGAATTGCTGACCCTTATCGACCGTAGGTTCAGCCGCCACCTTCCCATACAACCGGACTACCGGGGGCGTCAGGTAGACGCCATTATGGAGGAGCGCGTCAAGGTTTGCTGGACGGAAAATGAAGGGGAAGACAGGGTTTACCTGGTTAGCCATTAATAGTATGAGTGAACTAAGTGTACGACATTTGCTGGGGATTAAGTACCTGAAGAGGTCTGACCTGGATCTCATTTTCGAAACGGCTGACCATTTCAAGGAGGTTCTCAGCCGGGCGATCAAGAAGGTGCCTTCCCTTCGGGACATCACCATAGCAAATATCTTTTTTGAGAACAGCACGCGCACACGGCTTTCCTTTGAGCTGGCGGAAAAACGGCTGTCGGCCGATGTGATCAACTTCTCAGCTGCCCAGTCCTCGGTCAGGAAAGGGGAAACCCTCATAGATACGGTAAACAATATCCTCTCCATGAAAGTGGATATGGTGGTTATGCGCCACCCCAATCCGGGCGCGGGTATTTTCCTGTCCCGACATGTGAATGCATCCATCGTCAATGCGGGGGACGGGGCACACGAACATCCAACCCAGGCGCTGCTGGATTCTTATTCCATTCGCGAAAGGCTGGGAGGGGTAGGCGGCAAGAAGGTAGTTATCGTGGGGGATATCCTGCATTCCAGGGTGGCCCTTTCCAATATTTTTGCCCTGCAGATGCAGGGAGCCGAGGTCCGGGTTTGCGGTCCCAAAACCCTGATCCCAAAATATGTGGAGTCCCTGGGAGTAGGGGTGGAACACGATCTGCGAAAAGCCCTGCAATGGTGCGATGTGGCCAATATGCTCAGGATCCAGAACGAGCGGATGGATATGAGCTATTTCCCGACCAC
>CBDUBB010000435.1:0-1747 GCA_965365265.1 uncultured Flavobacteriaceae bacterium | reverse complement strand
GAGCTCGGGGACGGGGACGAACTCTGGGAAAACCTGCATTTCGAATCGCTTTTCGAGGCCCACAAAAACGTGTATTTGCTCCTCAGGAAATTCCACGAGGAAAAAAGATTGCATATGATCTGGGGAAACCACGACATGGTCTATAAGAACCCGGACTATGTACAAAAACACCTCAGCCAATATTTCGACGCGATAGACGGGGTTGACAAAGAACTTTTTCAGGGGTTGGAATTCAGGGAAGCCCTTGTTCTGAAACACACGGAAACCGGTCAGGAGCTGTTCCTTTGCCACGGCCACCAGGCCGACTGGTGGAACTACACTTTCTGGCGCTGGAGCCGCTTTTTGGTACGTGTCCTTTGGAAACCACTTCAGGTATGGGGGATAGCGGACCCGACCTCTCCGGCCAAGAATTACAAGGAACTCATCCGCATCGAAAAGCGGATCAAGAAGTGGATCCTGCAGCGGAAACTAAAGATCACTATTGCCGGGCATACCCACCGGCCGCGATTTCCGGAACCCGGGCAGATCCCCTTTTTCAATGACGGAAGCTGTGTCCATCCGAGGAGCATCACGGGCCTTGAGATCGAAAACGGACAGATCAGCCTGATCAAATGGCATATTGCCACCACCGACGAGGGCAATTTAAGGGTAACGCGGGTATTGCTGGAAGGGCCGCAAAAACTCATTGATTATTCGAATTCGGAATGATGAAAAACGTGAGGCGTTACGATCTGGACTGGCTGCGCGTAGGGGTATTTGCCCTGCTCATATTCTACCATGTAGGTATGTTTTTCGTGCCCTGGGGCTGGCACCTGAAGAACAACGAGCTCTTCCCGGAACTCCGGTGGCCCATGCTCTTCCTGAACCAGTGGCGCCTGCCCATTCTTTTCGTTATCTCAGGAATGGGGACCTATTACGCCTATTCCTATCGAACCCCTGGCCAATATGCCCTGGAGCGGTTTAAGAGGCTCGGAATTCCGCTTATTTTTGGCATGCTCTTCATCGTTCCGCCACAGGTATACCTGGAACGGCTCGCACAGGGGGACTTCCAGGGAGCGTACCTGGATTACTTTCCTTTGGAGGCGTTCAAAGGGGTTTATCCGGAGGGGAATCTAAGCTGGCACCACCTTTGGTTCCTTCCCTACCTCCTGTTGTTCTCCCTGATCCTGGCACGCCTGTTCCGAAAATGGAAAGATCATCCGGGAAAAGTGATCGAGTGGCTCAGAACAAAGCTTGGGACTTCCTGGGGATGGCTGATCTTCCTGCCACCCCTGTATCTCTATGAGGCCTTTGCCGAGCCATTTTTCCCGGTCACCCATGCCCTTGTCGGGGACTGGTTCGCCTTGCTTAATTTCGGCACCCTTTTCCTCTATGGGTTTCTGCTTATCTCCTGTGGACATGCCTTTTGGGATACCGCAAAACGCCATCGCCGCAGGAATCTATATCTGGGTATAATCAGTTTTGCCGTCCTGGTTGGCATCTGGCAGTTCCAGGACAGCACCTTGATTCATTTTACCGAAGCAGCCATAAAAGTGCTGAACCTGTGGACATGGATCTTTGTGTTGTTCGGCTATGCTGCGGTATACCTCAACAGGCCAAGCAAGGTGCTCAGGTATTGCAACCGGGCGGTCTATCCTTTTTACATCCTGCATCAGACACTTATCCTGATCATCGCCTATTTTATAATGGAGATCAACTGGGGGGTTTGGACGAAAGCAATTGTGCTGACTATGGGTACTTTTGGGGG
>CBDUBB010000434.1:0-1797 GCA_965365265.1 uncultured Flavobacteriaceae bacterium | reverse complement strand
CATAGGGGACCACGGTAGCATTGGACCATCGTTTTGTGGGGACTTTCCATACCACGTTCTTGTTCGCGCCCCAAGTGAGCGGTGGTATTTCCTCAGGAAATTGGCCGATCCAGTTGGTACGCCATCCAACAGGTTCGGAGCAAAGGTGGGCGGGTATCGAAACCAGGAACATCGCAAGCGCGCCGGCAAGGATCGTTTTGAATGTCATGCATATTCTCCCTGTTGAATTGGACCTGTGGATCCATCTTTTCTGGAATGATTATAGCCTAACAGGGTCGATGGCCGCAAAGGGGGAAGAAAGGTTTGAGGTTTGAGGTTTGAGGTTTGAGGTTTGATGTACTGGGTACTAACTTCTATTGCCACTTCTACCTTGAAACAGCTACAAATTGTGCGTACTATCTGGCCTTTCGGCCTGGAACCAGGCCCTTCAGGGAATCCCAGGAGCCGCATCCCATGCATATTTCAATAAAGTTGATGACAAAGGCTGCCCTCGTAACCGCTGGGATCTTACTTATTGCCGGCGCAGTGACCGACCTTTCGGCCTCGGGTCTGGAGACCAACGGCATCGGCGCCCGGGGAAGATCCATGGGCAACGCCCTGACAGCCGCGGCTGACGACTGGACAGCGGTATTTTACAATCCGGCCGGACTGGTGTGGATGGATTCAGACCAGACCGGGTTCGTGTACGAATATTTTACCGGGGGGCTTGAACCCCCTGCGTCCCTGCAGAACCTGCCTCTGGCTGCGTTCCCCGATCCGTCAAGAGGTGATTTCATCGACCCCATAGGCGATGAACCGTCTGCATTTACGAAAAAGAAGATCAACGCATCGGTTCACTACGCCGAATATGGCTGTGCCTGGGATCGTGGACGAACCGGGTACGGGCTGGCCATTTACGGATCAGGTTCAGGTACAGCCTGGGAAGACCGCATTGTTACCAGCAGCGGGGACACCATTCGTGCACGGATGGGTTTTACCAACGGATCAGCCAATATCCCCCTGGCTGCAGCTGCCCAGATCTCGGAAAAGGTCTCACTGGGAGGTACAATTACCGTGCGATACGGTCTCCTGGAGGTTGACATAAGCAAGGACAGGACTGGAAGTATCTCGTACAGCCAGGAAACGCTCCAGGAAACCGAAGCGCTGGCCGTGAGTGCCGATGTGGGGGCTCTGTGGCGCATCAATGACCGCCTCAATCTGGGAACTGTGTTCCGCCTGCCCTACCGCATCAAAAAGACCGGTTCGACCCGGATAGAAGACTCCCTTGGAGGCTTATCCTTTAAAAGCGACACTACCGTCAAAGAAGATTATCCTCTTCGCGTTGCCGCCGGCCTGGCCTTCAAACCTTCCGCCAGGGATTTTATCGCCTTGAATGCTACCTGGATGAATTGGAAAGCTTACAGGCAAAGTATCTCCTACGATGACCCGGTTGCCGGCATTCTGGAAGGTTCTTCAGGAAACCCGTCCCAATGGGAGAACACATTTACTGCCGGTATCGGTTACGAAAGAAAGGTCAGTGATCGGTGGTCGGGGCGCTTGGGGCTCCTGTATGATCAGGCTCCCGAACCGGAGGAGTACCGTACACTCATCGGTGGACTGGTTGTGGATTCATGGAAACTGTCTGCCGGGGCTGGAATTAAACTAAGCGGGGCCCAGCTGAACCTGGGCTACAGCTACACCTATGGACCGGAAGTGGACGGGTACATTGCCGGGGCCGGCTACAGCAGCCGCCTCCACGAGGTTTATGCCGGGGTGGACTGGGAAATATAACGGTTCTGGGTTTTGGGTTTTGTGTTC
>CBDUBB010000433.1:0-1798 GCA_965365265.1 uncultured Flavobacteriaceae bacterium | reverse complement strand
ATCCACAGGGGCAGATTCCCCTTCCTGAATTCCTATATGAAGGAGCGTCCCGGAATAGAAAGACTCGAATTCCATGGTGGCCTTGTCAGTTTCTATTTCCGCAAGGATGTCCCCTTCCTCCACAGTATCCCCAACTTTTTTGATCCAGGCTGCCACGGTACCTTCTTCCATGGTATCGCTCAGGCGGGGCATGGTAACGATTTCTACCCCTTCCGGGACTTCTGCCGTGCCCGCCTGCGAGGCTGCAGGAGTTGCATCGCCCTGAGAATCCCCTGAATCAGCAGGTTCCGCTGGAGTTTCAGTGGCCGACTGCCCTTCGAGCATTCCAGAGATATCCTCTCCCTTTTCCCCGATGATGGCCAGCAAGGCATCCACGGGAGCTCCCTCTCCTTCCGGAATCCCGATATGCAGCAGGGTCCCTTCGTGGAAGGATTCGAATTCCATGGTGGCCTTGTCGGTTTCTATTTCAGCAAGGATGTCTCCTTCCTCAACGGTATCCCCCACTTTCTTGAGCCATTTTGCCACGGTACCTTCTTCCATGGTATCGCTCAATCGGGGCATCGTGATAATCTCAGCCATCTGACTAGTTGTTATAATTTATGTTCCAGGAACGGATAGTCTTCCTGCGCGTAAACGACATCGTACAGTTGTTCTTTGGGAGGGTAAGGCGATTCTTCGGCGAACTTCTCGCATTCCTTCACCCGGTTCTTGACCCGCTCATCAATTTCCTTGATCTCCGCTTCCGTTGCGTATTTCTTATCCAGGATCACTTCCCGCACTTTTGTGATGGGGTCGATCTTTTTATATTCCTCTACCTCGTCCTTGGTCCGGTAGTGTTGTGCATCCGACATGGAATGCCCGCGATACCGGTAGGTTTTGGCTTCCAGGAAAGTGGGCCCCCCTCCTTTGCGGGCCCGGTCCACAGCCTTGTGAACCTCCTTGGCAACCGCTACGGGGTCCATCCCATCCACAGGGCCACAGGGCATTTCATAGCCCAGACCCAGTTTCCAGATGTCCGTCGTATGGGCGGTCCGTGCAACAGAGGTACCCATCGCATACCCGTTGTTCTCACAGATAAAGACAACAGGGAGCTGCCATAGCATTGCCAGGTTGAACGCCTCGTGCAGGCTGCCCTGGCGAACGGCCCCGTCCCCCATATAGCAAAGGGTTACAGAATCACGCCCGAAGTACTTATCGGCAAAAGCGAGTCCGGCCCCCAGGGGAATCTGCCCCCCGACAATGCCGTGACCTCCGTAAAATTTGAATTCCTTGGAAAAAATATGCATGGACCCCCCCATTCCTTTGGAAGTACCCGTAACCTTGCCGTAAAGCTCTGCCATCACACGTTTGGGGTCTTCTCCCATTCCGATTGGCTGCACGTGATTTCGGTAGGCGGTGATCATCCGGTCCTTCCCCAACTCCATCGCGTGGAGGGAACCGGCAAGGACAGCCTCCTGCCCGTTATAGAGGTGGAGGAACCCCCTCACCTTTTGCTGTATATAAACGGCGGCGAGTTTGTCCTCAAACTTTCGCCAGAAAAGCATATCCTCATACCAATTCAGATATACTTCTTTTGTGATTTTTTTCATGAAGGCCTGTTTACTGTCAGTGTCCACTATGGAAAAGGCACGTAATAAGCCTGTTTTCCTTAAGGTGAGGAGCAAAAATACACATTAAATCATTCCGGAAAAAAAATTGGAACCCAAAGACCTGCAAGGCACGGGATACGCCTTTGCTCAGGATAAAAAACTTCCGTCGAAGCCCAGGGGTAAAAGGGATGCCACCGAGGGACATTCAT
>CBDUBB010000432.1:0-1824 GCA_965365265.1 uncultured Flavobacteriaceae bacterium | reverse complement strand
GGGAATTCTCAAGGCCTCCGACCTGAAACGGTTTAATGTCCGGACAAACCTGACCGGCAAGTCCGCCAACGACCGGTTCAACTACGGCACCAATATTTCGATCAACTACTCAGAGTCTAATGTGCCAGACCGAGTCGGTGAAGAAGGTGTGAACGCCAACTACCTGATTGGAGCGTATAATTCTGTGCCCTACGTCCGTCCTGATGATTATACGAATGGGGCGGACCTGCTTTCTCCCTTGCTGTTTTATAATACCCCTCTCTTTCTTATGGACAAGCTACTGACCTTTACGAGAAAGATAGACGAGGTAAAAATTATCGGCAGCTTCAACGCCTCCTACAAAATTACCCCTGAGCTGACCGCTGCTATCATCATGGGGGCGGATTACCAGAGTGAATTCCTTACACAGGCTCGTGATCCTGAATCTTTTAACGCCCTGCTTTTCGGTGCAGCGGAAAACCCTACCTCGGGATATCAGGAGCAGGCCAGTACCCGACAGTTCTCCTACAATCAGGTCACGTCACTAACCTATGAGAACAGTTGGGGAAAACACTCCGTTGACATTGGGCTGTATACCGAGTATTTTAAAGCCCATTTCAGGCAGTTTGGATACCGCGCCAACGGGCTGAATCCGAAGACTTTCTTCCCCGGAGATGGATCTGGGTTGATACCCGTGCAGTACAACCAGGATATAGGAGCGCTCCTGTTTGTGGATCAGGCCAATGCGGAGATCCTAAATGCGGGCCTCTTCTCATATTTTGCACAGGCCGATTACGATTATGACAGACGTTACGGTTTTACGGGTACGATCCGCAGGGATGCCTCCTACCGTTTTGCGGGAAGCAACAAATGGGCGACCTTCTACTCTGTTGCCGGCCGCTGGAACATCCACCACGAGTCCTTTATGGAAGAATCCGCATTTGACCAGTTGAAACTAAGGGTTTCCTATGGTACGGCTGGGAACCAGCGTATTTCAGGAGACAGTTATTTTTCAGCTCCTGACCTTACCATGGATCTATATGCCACCGGACCCGGGTATGGAGCCCAGACCGCACTGTTCCTGGACCAGGTGGGTAACACAACCCTGCAGTGGGAGACTGTGGCCCAGTTTGATGTAGGGATCGATTTTGAAGTTTTTGACCGTCGCTTGCGCGGCTCCGTGGATTTTTACGATAAGAAAACTTCTGATCTTTTCCAGCGTAGTCCTGTTTCGGCCATCAATGCGGTTACTTTTTTGGATGCCAATACCGGAGATCTTACGAACCGGGGTGTAGATCTTACGCTAAGCTGGGATGTAGTCCGAAGCAGCGAACCGGATGGTTTCAACTTCAGGCTGAACGCGGTAGCGAATTTCAACGAAACCCGGGTTAACAACATCCCCACGGACAATGGAGAGAGTCTTTACGACAATGGACTGAATGGAAGTCGCAACGGAGGGATCTTCAATGAGTATTACCTGCTGCGCTACGCCGGGGTGAACCCCTCCAGCGGGAATCTGCTGTTCCGCACCGCTGACGGGGCACTTACCGAAAACCCGGATGCGGATACCGACCGGGTATGGCTCGGTAAGAACCTGATCCCTGACTGGCAGGGAAGCTTCGGGTTTAATATGGACTACAAAGGCTTCTTTTTGACCACCCAGTTTAACTATGTGATTGGGGTGGATCGCTTCGATTTCGATCTGGCCGCCTTTCAGGATCCGGATGTCATCGGGCAGTTCCGGACGTCCCGGGACCTGCTACGCGCCTGGACCCCGGATAATCCTCAGACTGATATCCCGGCCTATGACGCCTTTAACCGGGCCTCCTTTACTTCTGACCGCTA
>CBDUBB010000431.1:0-1838 GCA_965365265.1 uncultured Flavobacteriaceae bacterium | reverse complement strand
CTACTCACCGCGGTTATGACTCTGACCACCAGAGGGTTGAAGGAGATGTGGGAAAAGCAGGTGTTGCCATTGATTCCATTCTGGATATGAAAATCCTGTTTGATGGTATCCCCCTTGACAAAATGTCGGTTTCCATGACCATGAACGGGGCTGTCATCCCCATTATGGCCTTCTACATCGTGGCCGCAGCCGAACAGGGCGTGCAGCCCGCCCAGTTGTCCGGCACCATTCAGAATGATATCCTGAAGGAATTTATGGTCCGGAACACCTACATCTACCCCCCCTCCCCTTCCATGCGCCTGGTGGCGGATATCTTCGAGTATACCAGCCAGCATATGCCCCGTTTTAACAGCATCAGTATTTCCGGATACCATATGCACGAGGCCGGGGCACCCGCCCATATGGAACTGGCTTATACCCTCGCCGACGGACTGGAGTATATCCGGACCGGACTGGAAGCCGGGCTTAAAATCGATGATTTCGCGCCCCGACTGTCCTTTTTCTGGGGGATTGGCATGAACCACTTCATGGAAATTGCCAAACTGAGAGCCGGACGGCTCCTCTGGTCCAAACTCGTTAGTCAGTTCAAGCCGGAGAACCCAAAATCCACGGCCCTCAGGACCCACAGCCAAACCAGCGGGTGGAGCCTCACCGAACAGGACCCCTTCAATAACGTGGCACGTACCATGATCGAAGCTTCGGCAGCTGCCTTCGGGGGGACCCAGAGCCTGCACACCAATGCCCTGGACGAGGCCATAGCGCTGCCCACGGACTTTTCAGCGCGCATTGCCAGGAATACCCAGCTAATCCTTCAGGAAGAAACGGGGATCACCCGCACCGTGGACCCCTGGGCAGGTAGCTTTTATGTGGAGAAACTGACGGCAGCGCTCTGTGAAAAAGCCTGGAGACTGATCGAGGAAACGGAATCGCACGGCGGGATGACCAAAGCCATCGAAGCAGGGGTCCCGAAATTGCGGATCGAAGAGGCTGCCGCCCGGAAACAGGCCCGTATAGATAGTGTCCAGGATGTAATTGTGGGCCTAAACCGGTTTCAGAGCCCCGAAGAGGATTTCCTCAACATCCTGGAAGTGGACAATACCCGGGTGCGAAAAGAACAGATAGCGAGACTGGAAGCGATCCGGCAAAGCCGGGACGAATCAGCCGTGGAGAAAGCGCTCTCTGATATTGAGTCTGCGGCCAGAAAGAAGGCTGGGGGTAAAAAAACCCGGGCCGGTGAAAATTTGCTAGCTTTGGCTGTAGAAGCCGCCAGGTGCCGGGCCAGCCTTGGAGAGATCAGTCTTGCCATGGAAAAAGCCTTCGGAAGGCACCGCGCCAGCGTCCAATCCATTACAGGAGTGTATTCCAGAGAAATCCAAAATGATGCTTCCTTCGACAGGGCCCGGGCCCTTTCCGATGCCTTTGCCGAAAGTGAAGGTCGCAGACCTCGTATCATGATCGCAAAGATGGGGCAGGACGGGCATGACCGTGGAGCCAAGGTAGTCGCAACCGCCTACGCGGACCTGGGCTTTGATGTGGATATAGGCCCCCTCTTTCAGACACCGAAGGAGGCAGCGAAGCAGGCGGTTGAAAACGACGTGCATATTCTCGGGATCTCCTCCCTGGCAGCCGGCCATAAAACCCTGGTACCGGAAGTGATTGAGGCTTTGAAGGAGCTCGGCAGAGAAGACATCCTCGTTATCGTGGGAGGGGTCATCCCCAGGCGGGATTACGATTTCCTCTACAACACGGGCGTTGTGGGAATTTTCGGACCAGGAAGCCGGATCCCGGATGCGGCCATCGAAATCCTGGAATTGCTTACAAGCACCTGAATCCGTGTC
>CBDUBB010000430.1:0-1844 GCA_965365265.1 uncultured Flavobacteriaceae bacterium | reverse complement strand
TGTGCACGAAAACATCACCGGTTTTGCCAAGGGGTACCAAACCGTCCTGGGGGAACGGGGCATAACCCTGAGCGGGGGACAAAAGCAGCGCATCTCAATTGCCAGGGCCCTGTTGAAGGACCCTGTGATCTACCTCTTTGACGATTGCCTCAGTGCAGTGGACACTGAAACGGAAGAAGTCATCCTTTCCAACCTCAAAAAAGCCTCCAGGCATAAAACCACCCTGATTGTAAGCCACAGGGTCTCCTCAGCCATTCACGCGGACAAGGTCATCGTTCTTGAAAACGGACGGGTGCTCCAAACCGGAACCCACGATGAATTGATGGCTCAGGAAGGTTACTACAAAGAGCTTTATATCAACCAGCTATCAGGTAAAGAAAGCTAGAAAAAGTTGCTGAATTAGCATTTTTTTCACATTTTTGGAACCCTAACTAAACCGCAACTAAACTATGAGTGATAAAGATTTGATGGACCAGGAGGAGATACATTCCAAAGTACTTAGGGCGGGTAGAAGGACTTATTTCTTCGATGTCCGCAGCACCAAGGCCGGGGATTATTACCTGACGATCACCGAGAGTAAGAAATTCACTCACGAAGACGGATCCTTCCATTATAAAAAACACAAGATCTATCTCTACAAAGAGGATTTTGAGTCCTTTCGGGCCATTCTGGGGGAAATGATGGATTACATCATAGACGAAAAAGGAGAAGAAGTGATTTCTGAAAAACATCAGAAAGACTTTAAAAGCACCGGATTCTCGCCTAACGGCTCCCTGGATTCCTCCGAAAAACGGTTTACTGACCTGGATTTCGAAGATATCTGATCGCAACGGAAATACGGAAAAGGCCTTTATTTGAAGGCCTTTTTTTATGGTTTCCATCGGACGGACCTGTATGATTTTACCCCGCCGGCCTTTCAAATAAACACAATCGTGAATCCATCTTATAAAAAACACCATTCAATGAAAAGTTCCTGTTTCAGATTCTTTTGGAGCTTGGTTCTCCTTCCCGCTTTGATGCTTTCCCAGCAAAAGCCCGAGCTTTCGTATTACCTCCCGGAGGGCGTAACCTACGACCCGGGTATTCCAACACCGGCTTCCGTCATTGGGCACGAAGTAGGAGAATGGCATGTCACCCATGACAAGCTCGCAGCGTATATGCAAATCCTTGCGACATCCTCCAACCGCATTGCCATCGAAAACAGGGGCACCACCTTCGAGGGAAGGCCCCTCTTGCTACTGACTATCACCTCTCCGGAGAACCACAGCAGACTGGATCAGATCCGGGAGCAGCACCTGGCCTTAACGGAATCCGGGGCATCCTCCCTTGATATCGAAAGCATGCCCGCAGTGGTCTACCAGGGGTTTTCCATCCACGGGAATGAACCCAGCGGGGCCAACGCCGGGCTTGCCTATGCCTATCATCTGGCGGCTGCCCAGGGCCCCGAAATAGAACAATTGCTGAAGGAAGTCGTAATCCTGATGGACCCCTCATTCAACCCGGACGGGTTGCAGCGATTTGCTTACTGGGCGAACACAAACCGGAGCATTCACCTGAATCCGGATGAAAATGAACGGGAATATCACGAAGTCTGGCCGGGGGGGCGTACCAACCATTACTGGTTTGACATGAACCGGGACTGGCTTCCCGTTCAGCTGCCTGAAAGCAGGGCCCGGATCAAAACGTTTCACAACTGGTATCCGAACATCCTAACGGACCACCATGAAATGGGCACTGATGCCACCTTTTTCTTTCAGCCCGGGGAACCCTCCCGGGTACATCCCCTGACCCCGGAGCGCAATCAGGAATTGACGGCGGAGATCGGGACCTATCACGCCAGGGCC
>CBDUBB010000429.1:0-1855 GCA_965365265.1 uncultured Flavobacteriaceae bacterium | reverse complement strand
CTTTCAGCCCGGGGAACCCTCCCGGGTACATCCGCTTACACCGGAGCGAAATCAGGAATTGACGGCGGAGATCGGCACCTATCACGCCAGGGCCCTGAACCAAATCGGATCCCTGTATTACTCGGAAGAGGACTATGATGATTATTACTACGGAAAAGGCTCGAGTTTCCCCGATGTGAACGGGAGCATCGGCATCCTTTTCGAACAGGCCAGTTCGCGCGGACACATCCAGGAGAGCGAAAACGGGGTCCTCACCTTTCCCTTCACCATTCGGAACCAAATGGTGACCGCGCTTTCCACGATCGAAGCTGCCTGGAAGATGCGCCCAAAACTCCTGGAGTACCAGCGTGACTTCTACCAGCAAATGAGGAACGAAAAATCGACCTCAGGGACCATCGTATTCGGGGACGCCCTTGACGGAGGGAAAACCTGGCATCTGGCAGAAATCCTCCAAAGACACGGAATCAGGTTCCAGGCCCTGGAAGAAGATGCCGAAATCGGAGGTAAAAAATTCCGGAAGGGGTATAGTTACGCGGTCCCCATGGACCAGAAAAACCCGAAGCTGATCCAGGCTATCTTCGAAAAACGCACCAGTTTTACGGACAGCATTTTCTACGATATTTCGGCCTGGACCTTTCCCCTGGCCTTTAACGTGGACTATGCGGAAACCAGCCGTATGCCCGCCACGGGGCCTGTCATTACAGACCTCAAGCCACGGAAAGGCAATGTGAGCAGGCAAAGCGAATACGCCTACCTTTTCCAGTGGCATGAATATTACAGTCCGAAACTCCTGGGCGGAATCCTGAACAAGGGGTTACGGGCCAAGGTAGCCAGGGAACGGTTTTCAATGGGTGAAAAACAATACGATTACGGGACCATCATGGTCCCCGTTCAGGGACAAAGCCTGGACTCTGAAGCTCTGTACGAGGTCATACTGGGCCTGGCGGCTGAATGTGGCATACAGGTAGATGGCGTACAGACGGGAGTGACCGTGGGGATCGACCTGGGAAGCCGGGAATTCGACCCGGTTAAAGCCCCAAAGGTAGCCCTGCTGGTCGGCCGGGGAATCCGTTCCTACGATGCCGGTGAAATCTGGCACCTCTTCGATACCCGGTACGACATGAAAATCACCAAGATTGATACAGACTACCTCAGCCGGGTGGACCTCAGCCGGTATACGGATATCATCATTCCCGGGATCAGCGGCAACGGCCTCTCGGAAGGGCATGCCGCCAAACTGAAGGAGTGGGTTTCAGAGGGGGGTACGCTTATCGGGTACCGCAATACGGCCCGATGGATGGACAAAAACGAACTTCTCGACCTGGAATTCCGGAGTGATACCCTGAGGGCGAAAAATGTATCCTTTGAACACAAAGATGAGTTCCGAGGGGCCCAGGTGACCGGGGGCGCTATTTTTGAAGCCCGGATCGACCGGTCGCACCCGGTAAACTACGGGTATAAAAACGAAACCCTTCCCTTGTTTCGCAATACCAATATTTATCTGGAACCGGAGGAAAACAGCTATGACAACCCCATACGGTACACTGAAAAGCCCCTCCTGAGCGGATATATATCAGAGGAAAACGCCGAACTGATCTCGGGAAGTGTGCCTTTCAAAGTCAAAAGGCAGGGACGCGGACGCGTGATCCTCTTCACGGACAACACTAATTTCCGGGCTTTCTGGTACGGAACGAACAAGTTGCTGATGAATGCGATTTTCTTCGGCCACATCATGTAAGCAGGTGTTGGGTCCCTACCGGAATTTGACATAGGCGAGGTTGTGCAGCAACAGGCCCAGTACGGCAACAGTGGCCCCCAAAGAAGACCACAGTAAAGTCAGCATAAGCCACAACAG
>CBDUBB010000428.1:0-1862 GCA_965365265.1 uncultured Flavobacteriaceae bacterium | reverse complement strand
TCATACTCACCGTAGCTTCCGGGCATATCGGAGGCAAAGAACAGGCGTTTGCCATCTTTGGAAATGGTAGGATGCATGGCAGAGGCATACTTGGGGGCGACAGGAACTTCCTGTATATTCTTCCACTCCCCCTCGACGTAGTCGGCCCGGAATAATTTATGCATTACCTCCTTCTTTGAGAAAAGTCCATAAAGGGGTTTCTCCATCACCGCCCTGCTGAAATAGGCCGTACGTCCATCTGCCGTAATTGCTACAGGGGGGTTATAGGCATGCTGAACCCCGAGTTTTTGCCCCTTGAGTTCCGCCTGGCGCGGGATCGCGTAGCGCTGCAGTCGCATCATTGCGTCTGCCGAAGGGCCATTTGCCTTGGTCAGAAATTCAGGGGCGCGGTAGTTCTCCGCCAGGGACTGGGTAAGCTTGTCGGACACAGGCCCTTTTTGGATCTGATAGTCCTCTTCAATCCGGGTATACCAGTCCCGTTCCATATCCAGCTCCGGAAAATGGCGTATCCCCGCCTTGTGGAGGGCAACCATATAGCGCTCCTGGTAATTGAAGGAAACGGACTCCTGTCCGAGCAGGTCCATCAGCTTTTGGTACCAGAAGGCAGCCGTCCTGAAATTTCCGGTGAGGAAATTGACGTTTCCAAGATCTTCAAAGATCTCCTGCTCCGAATACCCCATTTTGACCAGTTTGAGGTAGTCTTCAATTTGTTTGTCTGCTTCCTGCCTGAGGGCTTCATGGGAAGCAACCCTGTCAGGGCCCTGTGCCGAAAGTAAAACCGTGCACAAAAGACATCCCAGGGTCATCGTTAAGTTCTTGAGATTAATAAACTTCATAACACAAGATTTGGGGTTTGTTGGGTCCAAATTTCAAAAGTGTCATAAACTTATTCTTATGAACTATTCACAGGTTTTTAACCAAATCCCCCCTTTTTCTGTTAAATTTTGCGGCTTTCCCTATGTATTTTTCACAGTTTCGGCCAATGTGTCCATATTTCCGACATGGACCGGGATATTTATGATTTCGGTGGTTCAGGGAGAAAGATCCCGGAATTTTTATCGATGATTAAGGTTATTTAATCGAATCTGTAGGATTCGCCTGACCTGGATCATTTCAGGTAACCTTCCTGCCTCCTTACTTTACAGTCAAAACCGCCCAATGAATCTCTCGGTTGACCTCCAAAGGCTTTTTAAGACCCTGATCTTGTTATTCCTCTTTGTGGTCCTGTCGCTGCTTGCCAGTTGTGGTCCTGTCGTTTACACTTCCTCCCATCCGGGGCCACCTCCCCCACCCTGGTTCTATCCCAACCGGGTAGAAGTAGTACGCTACGTGTATTTCCCTGAGCTCCGTATCTATTTTGACCTGTATACCCATACCTACCTGTATATGGATGGAGGCGTCTGGGTACGTAGGGGCGACCTGCCCCCCCGTTATCGCACCCATGACCTCAACAGGTACAAGTATCAGCGTATCCCGGGCTACCGAAGTGATGACATTGCCCCCTATGACAGGGACCAGCGACGCAACAGCGGAAGGAGCAACAGGGAATATGACCAGAAGACTGCCCACTACCCCCTGCAAATCGAGACTGACTTATTTTCTAAATCGGCAATTGCCGGCTGGGGATAGCATTGCTCCCCAAAAAGGATCGCTTCTACAGTAACTTTTCCATAGGATTCCTGCTAATGAAAAAACCCTGACCTTTTGGCCAGGGCTTTTTAACGGATAGATAAGGCTCTTACTGTGCCGAGAGTTCTACCTCTATGGGGTTCACAACCGAATTATACATGGGGGACTGCTTAGCGAGTTCAAGCAACTCATGCTTTTCAGGCTCTGTTACCCCTTCGATGGCATAGGATACA
>CBDUBB010000427.1:0-1889 GCA_965365265.1 uncultured Flavobacteriaceae bacterium | reverse complement strand
CTGCCGAATCTGGAAGAGAGCCCCTTTCCCGTCCTGGATGTTTTTGTACAGGTAGCCTGCCACCTGGCAAGGGGGGGCACCCTGGAAGTAGTGGGGAAACCTTTCTCAGGTATGCGATCCATTAAGGAACTCACCCCAACCGTGACCAACAACGGAGATACGATATTGGGGAGCGTCCTTTATATCGACAATTACGGTAATGTCGTATCCAATATTCATAAGAGCCTGTTCGATGCGTACCGGAAGGGACGGAAGTTTACTTTGGAAGTACGCAATAAGAAAATCACCCAGATCCATAAAAAATACAGCGATATTGTCAACTTCAACCTGGAGCGGGGACAGAGGCGCGGCGCCGGGGACCTTCTCGCCCTGTATAATTCTTCAGGGTATATCGAACTGGCCATCTATAAGAGTGATCTCAATACCGTAGGGGGTGCCGCTACCCTGCTTGGGCTGAAATACCGCGACTCCGTGGTCATTAATTTTTCAAAATAGATGCTAACGCGAATCGTACAAATGACCTTCGAGAAGGAAAATATCCCTAGTTTTGAACACATTTTCCGGGCTTCCAGCCCGCATATCCGCTCCTTTCCCGGATGCCTGCACCTGGAACTACTTCAGGACAGAGAGAACCCTGAGGTGTTTTTCACCTACAGTCACTGGGAGACGGAGGCAGATCTGCAGGCGTATCGGGATTCGGATTTTTTCCGGGAGGTATGGGGCCGGACCCGAAAATTGTTTGCCGAACCGCCCAGGGCATGGAGCCTCGATAAACATATCCCCTAACATTCATTAGGCATGTGGTCTGTTTTTAAAAAGGAAATTACCTCGTTTTTTACCACCCCTGTGGGGTACTTGGTCATGGGCCTTTTCCTGGTGCTTACCGGGTTGTTCCTCTGGGTGTTTAAAGGTCCCTTCAACATTTTTGATTACGGCTTTGCCGACCTGAGCCTGTTTTTCCTCTTGGCTCCCTGGATCTTCCTGCTGCTGATACCGGCCGTCACTATGAAATCCTTTTCAGAAGAGCGCAAGCTTGGCACGCTGGAGCTGTTGCTTAGCAAACCGCTCTCCACCCTTTCGCTGGTCATGGGAAAATACCTGGGAGCCTTTATCCTCGTCCTGATCGCCGTCATCCCAACCCTTCTTTATGTGGGTGCCGTCTACGAGCTGGGTACCACCGAGGGAAATCTGGATATGGGCCTGGTTTGGGGCTCCTATATGGGCCTGGTCCTGCTGATGGCTGTATACACCGCCATCGGACTTTTTTGCTCCATCCTAACGGAGAACCAAATCGTCGCTTTTATGGGAGGCATCCTGCTTTGCTTCCTTTTGTATTACGGATTTGACAGCCTGGCTACCCTTTTTCCCGACGGGCAGATAGCACTTACGATAGAGAAACTGGGGATGAAGGCCCATTACGAGCGAATCAGCCTGGGGGTGCTGGATAGCCGGGACCTCGTCTACTTTGGCACACTTACCGCTTTCTTTCTTTTTCTGAGTGTAAACCGGTTAAACCGTCTTTCGTCATGAAAGGAACTTCTTTCTTACTACGCAGCCTGGGCGCTTTAATCCTGCTCATCCTCCTGAACCTGATTTCAGGGTGGGTGTATACCCGGTGGGATTTAACAGAAGACCAGCGCTTTACGCTGGCACCCCAGAGTGTGGACGCGGCGCGGGCGCTGGAAAACAAAGTGATCATCGAGGTGCTCCTGGAGGGTGACCTCCCGTCAGAATTCGCCCGACTGCAACAGGAAACCCGTCTGCTGCTGGAACAATACGCCCAGTACAACCCGCAGATAGGCTATGCCTTTGTCGATCCCACCGAAGGAGGCGAAGAAAACCCGGAAGTACTGGAAGAACTCCAACGCATGGGGCTTCGTCCGGCCAGC
>CBDUBB010000426.1:0-1891 GCA_965365265.1 uncultured Flavobacteriaceae bacterium | reverse complement strand
GCAGGGGCTCTGGCCATGTCAACCACCAACGGCGGTATTGGACTGTACCCCATCGCCGTGAGCAAATCCCTGGCCCTTTTCGGGATCAGCAGTGTTTCAGGAGACGCCTTCGGGTGGATTATGTGGATCGCCCAGACCCTGATGGTGGTATTTTTCGGTGCAATATCCTTCCTCCTCCTTCCGTTATGGAACAGGGATAATTGAACCCCTGCCTAAATCGATACGCATGAAACGCTTTATCTATCTGGCTCTTTGCCTGTGGACAGCCATTCCCCTACAGGGACAGGTCAAGGAGGAAATCTTCGAATCTTTCAAATTGCAGGAACGCCGCAATGTAAAATACTACATCCCGGAGGACTATAATCCGGAGCTGAAGTATCCTCTGGTGATTGTTCTGGACGCTGAATATCTTTTTGACCAGGTAGTGGCTACCTCGAAATTCTACAGCCGTTTCCAGGGTATGCCCCAAACGCTGATCGTCGGGATTGGCCAAAGCGAAAATGACATCAGATGGGAAGATTGCGCCTTTGAGGAAAGCTCGGGGCTTCCCGCAGACAAAGGAAAGAACTTTTTCGAGTTTATTGGGCTGGAGGTAGTCCCCTACATGGTAAGCGCCTATAATGTCGCCCCATTTCAAATGTTCGTGGGCTACGACATTACCGCCAATTTCGGGAACTACTACCTGTTCAAGGAAAAGTCAATCTTTAGCGCCTTCATCAGCATCGCCCCCTTTCTGGCCCCGGAAATGGAATCACGGGTTCCTGCAAGGGTTGCAGACATGGACCAGACGCTATTTTACCACCTGATAGTACCCGGGGATCAAAGTGCACAAACAACCCAGTTGCATACGGCCCTGAGCCAACAGAAACGCGAGGGGTTCTACTATTTTTTCGATCAGTATGAAGGGGCCAACGAGGTGTCTGTTGCCACCTATGGGATCGGCAAGGCCTGGGACCGGACCTTTGATATCTTCAAGCCTATCAGCCCGGATGAGTACCGGGAGAAGATCCTTACTTCGGAGGAGCCCGTATTTAACTACCTCCAGAAAAAATATGAGACCATCGAAACCCTGTTCGGGTTTTCAAAACCCGTGGAATTGAATGATATCATGGCCATCTATGCCGGTTGCCGGAAGAAGGAGGACTTCGAATCCCTGAAACCACTTTCGGACCTGTGCAAAAAGGAGTATCCGGACACCATGCTCGGGTTTTACTTTGAGGGCGAATACTACGAGCAGCTGGGAGAGCCAAAGAAAGCCCTTAGGACCTTTGAAAAGGCTTTTGGAATGAAGGAAATCGATTTCCTCACCAAAGACATGGCACTGGATAAAATGGACGCCCTCAAAGCGGATTTCGGATTCAATTAAACCCCCGTTTCCCGTATAGGTATTCCCAAATCTTCAGCAGAAAGCAACAACTGCCCGGACTGCTTTGTGAATTCGGGCATACCGCTCTATCTTTAGCCAAAATGCCCGTCGGCCCATGGCTAAGAGCAAAACCACTTTTTTCTGCCAGCATTGCGGCGCCCAGTATGCCAAATGGGTGGGGCAGTGCACCTCCTGCAAGCAATGGAACACCATCGTTGAGGAAGTCATCGATAAGGGTGATGCCAAACCTCGATGGGAATCCGATGCAACGCCAAAAAGGAACCCACGTCCGCTGCGCATCAGCGAGATCGAATCCGACCAGGATACCCGGATCCCGACCGGCGACATGGAACTGGACCAGGTCCTGGGGGGCGGACTGGTGCCGGGCTCCCTCACGCTGATCGGGGGGGAACCTGGCATCGGAAAGAGCACCCTGATGCTCCAAACAGCGCTTAGGGTACCTCTGAAAACCCTTTATGTCTCCGGGGAAGAAAGCCAGGGTCAGATAAAGATGCGGGCACAACG
>CBDUBB010000425.1:0-1900 GCA_965365265.1 uncultured Flavobacteriaceae bacterium | reverse complement strand
GGCGGAAGAAGCGGAGCATGGGTTGGTTGTTGCTCCTTCAAAGTACGAAAAAGGAGGAGAATACTTATGTTGTCCGACTATTCAGGAATTTAAATTATCCATCCTTTATCACAATTCCCCGGCTGCCTCAAGCCGGGCGATTTCTTCGCGAAAGTGTCGATTTTGTTCACGCCTGCTGCGGATGATGTCCTTAAACTGCTGATGTTCCCGGATGTTATCGAACATCGGGTCAATCTGGATGAGATCGAGCATGCCGGTATCCCAGCGGTTCACGCTATCAAACTTAATCAAATACTCAATCGCCTGTTTTTCGTCTCCCAGGGTTGCATAAATGCCGGCATTCTCATAGTATATCGTATGAGCCGATTGAAAATTGGTTCCTAATTCTTCGTTTACGTTCAGTTGACGGTATAATAGCTCTTTCCCCTCTGTTTCCCTTCCAAGAGATAGCAAAACCTTGCCATACCGATGCCAGTCCCGGATATCGGCAGTATGCTGCACACCCTCTTCATTCACTTTGTCAGCCCACTTTTCATAATATTTTAATGCCTCCTCATAATCCTCAGCAAAGGAATAGAACAACCCAAGCGCACTCAGTTTTTCATTTGATTCCGGTTCTCCCATCCAAAGGGGAATAGCGTCCTCAAATCTGCCTTCAAGATGATAAAACCAGGCTTTTCTTCCTTTTACAGGAGGTATTATAGGTATGGCCTTTTCAACATAGCCATATGCCTTCTCCCGCTCCCCGATATCCCAATATAAATAGGCATAGTGGTCATAAGTAGAACCCAACCCTATCGTTGACCTGTCCAGTTTTTCGATGCGCTTTAATAACTTCAGCGCTTCTATGGGATTGTTTTGATGCAAAAAAGTTACGTAGAATAACTGCCTAAGACTCCATATGTGGTTTGGATTCAGCTCCAGTGCCTTGTTCAGGTCTTCCATGGCCCTGGGGATGTCATACAGGAAATCATCGTAGAATGCACCCCTTACATAATAGGCATCGGCTAAATTGGCATCCAGGGAAATGCCCTTATTGCACAAATAAAGCATGCTGTCAACCAGGTGCTGTTTATTGTAGAATTCATATTGGTGTTTTTCTCTGAAAATGAGGGTACGCTCAGTAAAGGCCCGGGCAAAGGTCGGATCCAGGGCGAGTGCTTTCTGAAAGAGACCGTCCGCCTGTTCGAGGTCTCTTTTGTCATTGCTTAGGAAGTACTTGTTCATAAACTCCTTGCCCTGTAAATAGTAGTCATAGGCGGTCAGGTCCTCCGTGGGCTTTTCCTCAATGTTTTTAAGCACTTCCGGGGAGATGGTGGTCTCCAGTTCTTCCGCAATGTTTTTCGTCACCTCGGCCATGACTGAAAAGATATCCTCAAGGTCGCGGTCGTATTCCCGAGACCATAGATGACGGTCCTCAGAGGCAAAGATCAATCGGGCCCGGATAACCGACCGGTCCTCCTCCCGCAGGACGCTGCCTTCAAGGACATACTGAACCCCGAGCTGTTTGGCTATTTTGGCCACTGAGGGTGGATTCTCCCGGAAGCGTTCCACCGAGGTTCTGGATACCACGCTTAAGCTGGGGATCCTGGAGAGGTTTTCCCGCACCCCTTCAGAGATACCATCGCAGAAATACGCATTTTTCTCATCGGGGCTGTCATTTCTGAATGGGAGCACAGCGATGGAGGCTTCGGTGCTTTGGGAAGGGGATTGTGACCCGGCAAAAAATACCCGCTCCACGATCATAAAACAAAGTGCAATGGCCAGTATGCCTATGATGAAGTTAGTAAGCCATCGCCCGGCTTTTTTGTTGTCGGTGGTTTCTTCCTGGTACCTGCCCGTTCGCCGGAAGCCCTTTGGGGTCAACTCGTATAGCCAGGCAAAAACCAGAAAAATTGGA
>CBDUBB010000424.1:0-1904 GCA_965365265.1 uncultured Flavobacteriaceae bacterium | reverse complement strand
AGCACCTGTTCCAGGTACTCGTGGAAGTGTTCTATCTGATAGGTTACCTCCCCGTATTCCCGGGCAACGGTCCGATCCTCCATAATGGTTTGGGGAGAACTGCCAAACATGTCGGAGAGCTCGAGATCCATAGGGGTTTCGGATGAAGAGGCAAAGGTAAACCGCCGATCTCCCGTTACTTCGCCCACATCGTACAGGGGGGCACGCTCCCGTTCGGACACCCTTTGCAGGAACTCCATGTCCTCCGGATTCATGACCAGTCCCATCCGTTCCTGGGATTCGTTACCGATCAATTCCTTGGCTGAAAGGGTCGGGTCTCCCACGGGAAGGCGGTCCAGGTGGATGTATCCCCCGGTCTCCTCCACCAGTTCCGAGAGGCAGTTCAGGTGCCCCCCCGCCCCGTGATCGTGGATGGAGACGATCGGGTTCTTTTTGCTCTCCACCAACCCACGGATGGCGTTAGCCGCACGTTTTTGCATTTCCGGGTTGGAACGCTGGACGGCGTTTAGTTCAATGGCCGTGCTGAACTCTCCCGTATCCGCGCTTGAAACGGCAGCCCCTCCCATCCCGATGCGGTAGTTGTCTCCGCCGAGTACGACGATGCGGTCTCCTTTTTTGGGCGTATCCTTGAGGGCCTGATCACTTTTTCCGTACCCGATCCCGCCCGCAAGCATGATTACCTTGTCATAGCCCAGCATTCGATCGGATTCCTGATGCTCAAAAGTCAGTACAGAGCCGCTGATAAGCGGTTGCCCAAACTTATTCCCGAAATCCGACGCCCCGTTCGAGGCCTTTATGAGGATGTCCATCGGGGTCTGGTAGAGCCAGTTTCGTTCGGGGGCATGCTTTTCCCAGGGCCGGTTTTCCTCCAGGCGGGAATAGGCGGTCATATACACGGCGGTACCTGCCAGAGGCAACGCCCCTTTCCCCCCGGCGAGCCTGTCGCGGATTTCCCCACCGGAGCCCGTGGCTGCACCATTGAAGGGTTCCACGGTAGTTGGGAAATTATGCGTCTCTGCCTTCAGGGAAAGCACAGAGGTAAAAGCCTCTTCCCGGTACCAGTCCGGTACATCCGGCCTGCCGGGTGCAAATTGCACAACCTCCGGCCCCTTCAGGAAGGCGACATTGTCCTTGTAGGCCGATACAATATCATTGGGGTGGGTTTCGGAAGTCTTGCGAATTAATTTAAAAAGGGAATCCGGCATTTCCCTGTGGTCGATGATGAAGGTGCCGTTGAAGATCTTGTGGCGGCAGTGTTCCGAGTTCACCTGACTGAAACCGAAAACCTCGGAATCCGTGAGCGGACGCCCCAGGCGCTGGCTCAATTCCTCAAGATAGTGGATCTCCTCATCACTCAGTGCAAGGCCTTCTTCTTTGTTATAGGCCGGGATATCGTGGATATCCCGTACCGGTTCGGGCTCATGGGCAATGCGGAACAGGTCCTGTCCGAGGCCCGAGAATTTCTGCAACAACATGGGGTCGAAATCCGTGTCTGAGGCCTTAGCACGCCGGTATAATTCAATTCGCGTGATTCCCTCGATCCCCATATTTTGGGTGATTTCGGTGGCATTGGTACTCCAGGGGGTCACCATGGCTGCCCTGGGGCCAATAAAAAAGGCGTCCACAGACGCCGTTTCCAGTTTGGGCGCATTACCGAATAACCAACTGAGTTTATTGACGCTTTCAGGGCTGAGTTCGGTTTTGCAGTCAAGGGCGTAGACGGTGGATTGGGGATCTCCGAAAAAGTGAATCATGAGAGGCCGGCTTGTAAGGGTTTTGAGGCTACAAAGGTATTACTTTCATCCCAAAATAAACCCGGCGAATAAGCAACAGTAAACTCTTTTTTGTCAACAGATCAGCCCTTTCGCTCGAGCAGGGCCATGTAGAAGCCGTCAAAACCTTCT
>CBDUBB010000423.1:0-1918 GCA_965365265.1 uncultured Flavobacteriaceae bacterium | reverse complement strand
GCCCTGACCGGGCTCACGCTGTTTGTGCTGTCCCTTTTTATCAATAACCCGGAACTCTCCCTGGCGATCGGTGTCAGCGAACCAAGTTTTCACGCCGCCCTGCTTAGCTTTGCGCTCCTTTACAGCCCGATCAGTGAACTTACCGGCCTGCTGATGAATTACGTCTCCCGCCGGTTTGAGTTCCAGGCAGACCGCTACGCCCGGGAGACCTTCGACGGGGATTCCCTGATCCGCTCCCTGAGAAAACTCTCGCGGAAGAGCCTTAGTAATCTTACCCCCCACCCGGCTTATGTTTTCGTTCATTACTCACCCCCCCCCCTGGCGGAACGGATCCGGGCACTTAAAGGAAATACCCGGAACTAAATCGTTCAGAAAAATGAAAATCGCAATCATCGGGGCTTCGGGAACCATAGGCAGAAAAGTAACCGCGCATTTCAGGGAAGGGAATGAGGTCCTTACCGCGGGCAGGAATAGCGGGGACCTCCGTGTGGACATTTCCGATTCGGATTCCATTAAAGCTTTTTTTGAAAAAGCCGGATTCCTGGATGCCTTGATATGTATAGCCGGAGAGGCGAAATGGGCACCCCTGCAGGAACTGAGCGAGGCCGATTACCACATCGGGATCCGGAGCAAGCTAATGGGGCAGGTAAACCTGGTCAGGATCGGGGATTCCTTTCTGAACCCGGGGGGATCGATAACCCTCTCTACCGGGATCCTGGCGGACGACCCGGTTCCCGCCACCAGCAGTGCAGCCATGGTGAACGGCGCCCTGCACAGCTTCGTCCGGGCTGCGTCCCTGGAAATGACCCCTGGCCATCGTCTGAATGCAGTTTCTCTCGGCCTGGTGGAAGATGCCTACGAGGCCTACCGGACCTATTTCCCTGGCCATATCCCGGTTTCCATGGACAGGGTTGTTACGGCCTACGAACGGAGCGTATTCGGCAAGGGACATGGGGAAATAATACGCATGTACGGATAAGAAGCCGACATACAGGTATTTTAACCGGGTTTTGTATCTTTAGTACACCCCCCTGGGGAATCTCGTTGATACCATTTATATGAGAATTCGGTGGAAATACGTCTGGCTGGCGGTAGTGTCCCTTATTTTGGCTGGCAACCTCCTTTCCGCCTATATCCGTACGCTGGCTGAGGGTGCCTCTGTGATTTACAGCTTTGAAACCCAGAATGCCGAATTCGAATTCCAGGTAAACCCGTCCGGAGGGCCGGATGTTGCCATGATGGAGCGGGAATTCCAGAAATTCCTCAACCTTCACCCTCAAACCCAAGACAGGGAACTCTATCGCACCTTCGAGATTCGGCCCTGGCAATTCTGGAACTGGTACCAGTTTATTACCAGTGATGTTTACGAATATCCTTACAAAGCGCAAAAAGGTTCCCAATAATATCAAAATCTACCCACTATGGATCCCGCTCTTAAAACCATGATTGAAAACATGCCGGAGAAAACCGGGAAATCCCTGGATCAGTGGAAATCCCTGCTGGCTTCCAAATCCTTTGCAAAACATTCCGAGGCCGTTAACTTCCTCAAGAAGGAGCACGGGGTTACCCACGGCTATGCAAATACCATTGTAACCCTTTCAAAAGACGAGGGGAAAGGCGCAGAAGACCTGGTAACTGCCCAGTACAAAGGAAAAGAACAACCCCTGCCGATTTATGAAAAACTGCTGACAGTTGTCCGGGCCTTCGGACCGGATGTACAGGTAGTCCCGAAGAAAACCACCGTAAGCCTGGTCCGTAAAAAGCAGTTTGCCCTGATCAAACCCGCCACCAGGACCCAGATCGACCTGGGCCTGAAGCTACGGGAACATGAACCGGTCGGGCGCCTGGAGGATTCCGGGCCCTTCGGTACCATGTGCACCCACCGGGTGCAGCTCACAGATCCCGCCCAGGTAGACCC
>CBDUBB010000422.1:0-1958 GCA_965365265.1 uncultured Flavobacteriaceae bacterium | reverse complement strand
TCTTATTCCACAACCCTCCTATCCGGAAACGGACCGTATCCTTCAGTCCTATCTCCTAAAACACCCGGACCGGAGCAGGAGCCTGGAACTCAGTTAAAATTTTCTGGAATTAAAAAAGGGCAATCGGGAACGGTTTATTCCTTCTCCCGGAGCTTGTGGTACATGTAAATCACAAAAAGCAGCCACACCAAAAAAATGATGCCGACAAAAATGGAATAAATCAGGACGAAGTCCATACTACTTTTTGTATTTCAGGTAGTTCATGAATCCGAGAATGGTCGGCGCCCAAAGGCCGATAAAGATAGCCTCCAGTTTTTCTCCCTGCAGGAAACGAATCTCGGATACCACGATAATTGAAAAAACGACCAGAAGTAAAAGGATATTCATCCAGCCAAGCCGTTCCACAAAATCTTTGAACATTACGAGTCGATTAGATTAAAGATATAAATAATACGCAGGAATCTGTTAAGTTTTCTTTAACATTTTCCGATTTTTTATCAGGCCTCCCCACCTTTACATAATTTCAAAAGAGAGGGGAATCCCTTTTTACGATCTTAAAAATACTACATTCATCCACAACCTGGGTTTTTTCCCTGAAATTGAAGTTCAAATCCCCCGTTTCCTCAGTCCTCCTGCAGCAACCGGTAGATCAGGATGGCTGTTCTCTGGGTAAGCGCCTCCAGGGTTTTCAGGTTCACCGTTTCCTGAGGGGTATGTGCTCCGGAGCCCATGCTGCCCAGCCCATCTAGACAGGCGACGTATTCAGCCACGAAGGAGACATCTGCCGCCCCCCTCCTGCCCGGATCATAGGCGGTCACTTCCCCCTGGCCCAGGTCCTGACTGACCCGGCTCAGGGTTGCGAGCAGTTCCATGTTTTCAGGCTTGGGGCCCATGGCCGGATAGGCATCCGTGAAGGTTACCTCAGCCGACGTATGCGGCAGGTTGCGCCTGACGATTTCCCTCATTTTGGCTCGGGCTGAATCTTTCTGGGCCTCGGAAATAAACCGCAGCCCTCCCTTCACACTGGCAGTCTGGGAAACCACATTGCTCTTCCCGAATACCTGCGCCTTCCCGCTTTTATCATCGTATTCCACGAAGGTCCCCCCCATCAGGATTCCCGGATTGAAAGTCAAATATTCCGGCCCTTTCACTTCCTCGTAGAATTCATGGAGGATCCGGGAGAGCTCGAAAATGGCACCGGCCCCTATCCGCTCATTAAATACGCCCGAGGAATGGGCTCTTTTCCCGCTCACGTTTACCTCCCAGCCGGAGGCACCGCGCCTTGCCACGGTAGCCTTGTCAAAGCCGGTCGCGGTCTCAAAGCCCAGGGCAATGTCGCTCCGCTGGGCTGCTTCGATCAGGTCGCGGCGGCTGACCTCGAGGGGTTTGCCCGTGCTCTCCTCATCTCCCGTAAAGGCGACAATGATCTGGGCATCCTCTAAAAGGCCCTGGGCATGAAGGGCTTTAAGGGCATATAGCACGATGACATCCCCTCCTTTCATGTCATTCCCCCCCGGGGCATGAGCCAGGGTATCGTTGACCCGTTCAAACTCCTGAAAAGGGCTGTCCTCCTCAAAAACGGTGTCCAAATGGCCAATAAGCAGGAGTCGTTTCCCTGTATTCCCCTTAGTTTCTGCAAACAAATGGCCCGCCCGGTTCATTTCCCCCGGCATGGACACCCAACGGGTCTGAAAACCGATATCCTCGAAGGCCGTCCCGAAAACTTCCCCTACTTGCCGGACCCCTTTTAAATTGAGGGTACCGCTGTTGATATTGACCACTTTTTCCAAAAATGCGATTGCCTCCGGGGCGTTCTGCGAAACCGTTTCGGCAATTTTCTTTTCCGTCCGGGTAAGCTTCTGGGCATTGACTCCCGCCACCGACAATAGCAGGTACAGGACACATAACAAGCTTCTCATAGTTGTGGTTTAAATGTTTTTCTCCTGAGGATCCGGCTC
>CBDUBB010000421.1:0-1989 GCA_965365265.1 uncultured Flavobacteriaceae bacterium | reverse complement strand
CCAAATGAGATAAATACTCGGCTTGGAGCCAAGAGATGCAAGGGCTATGGAGTCCATGTAAGGCTGGTCAATCAGAGAAAACTCCGCACCGCCAGTTCGTACCCCTTCAGGCCAAAACCGAAGATGACGCCCCGGGCCGCTGCGGATATGTGGGATTCATGGCGGAACGGTTCCCGGTCTGCAATATTGGAGATGTGTACCTCAACTACAGGAGCCTCCACGGCCTTCACCGCATCCCCGATCCCCACAGACGTGTGGGTATAGGCCGCGGCATTCAGGATGATCCCGTCATAGGTAAAGCCTACTTCCTGGATCTTATCGATCAGCTCCCCTTCTATATTGGACTGAAAATAATCCAGTTGTACTTCCCTGAAGGTAAACTGCAGCTGACTGAAGTAGTCCTCAAAAGACTGGCTGCCATATACTTCAGGTTGCCGTTTTCCCAGGAGGTTCAGATTGGGTCCGTTGATGATGATGAGTTTCATGGGATCTAAATTAGTCTGGCTGGTCCGCCCTTTCAAAAGTACGAAGTTTGAATCTTATACCCGCTGTGCCAGCCGGGCAGGTATCCGGAACATTGAAACTAAAAAAAGCGAAGGGACTTCCTTCGCTTTTTTGATAGCAGGTTAGGGTGTTTACAGGTTTACCATGAATCCGAGCACCAGGGTGGACCAGGTACCCCCATCCAGGCTGATCCCGGTATAGGAGAAGTTCGCCTCGATCTTGTCGGTGATGCCGTAAGCGACCAGGGGGCGATAGTAAAACCCGCCGTCGTTCCCGTCGTTCAGGCCAATGGCATACCCCAGATCGGCTCCGACCCGGAACCTGTCGGAGGCATGGAAGCGTCCGGCAGCTGCCAGGGGCAGAAACTGCACATCATCAAACTCAACGTCAAAACCCAAAATCTCCTGGCTTTTCCCAAAGGCATTCGTAAATCCGGTGGCGACCCCGGCGTCAAAGGAATCTGCCACACTCCAGAGGTGATTTGCATCAATCCCGAGGCTGAAGCTGGAAATATCACTGGCATCCCCCGTGGGGAGGCCAAAGTTAATTCCCAGATTGAATCCTTCCTGGGCCTGTACGGCCAACCCGGAAATCAAAAGTGCAAAAAACAGTACTGTCTTTTTCATAATTCGCATGTTTAGGATTTTATGAGTGCCAAAGGTATTCCAGCGCACTGGCAATCAATCATTTATGTTGTGTAGCTACCCATAAAGGTGGTAAACGCCCACGAACCCGGAGTATGGATTCAGGATGTGGTGTGTTTTTTATTCATAGCCCCCGAAGGCCTATCTTTAACCCATGAACTGGAAACAGGCCCTTTCAGATTACATCAACTACCTGAAACTGGAACGGGGACTGGCCGCCAATTCCGTCAAGAGCTACAGGAGGGACATCCGCAAACTCCTGGACTTCACCGAGGAGTCCGGCGAGGGGAAAAACCCGCTGGAGATTGACCGGAATACGCTAGAGGCTTTTATTCACCAAATTGCAGAGACGCTGCAACCCCGTTCTCAGGCCCGTATTATTTCCGGGTTAAGGGGGTTTTTCGATTATCTGGTCCTGGAAGAATACCGGGAGGACAACCCCATGGAACTCATCGAAGCCCCGAAGCTGGGGCGGAAATTGCCAGATACCCTGAGCCCTGAGGAGATGGTTGACCTGATCTCCAGCGTGGATCGCTCCACAGCGGAGGGGGAGCGAAACCGGGCCATTTTGGAGACGCTTTACGGCTGCGGTCTGCGGGTATCCGAACTCCTGGACCTCAGGCTGAGTGACCTTTTTTTCGAGGAAGGCTTCCTGAAGGTGCGCGGGAAGGGCAGCAAGGAGCGATTTGTTCCTATCGGTCCGGTGACCCAAAAATATATTTGCCTCTACAGGGACCAGATCCGTGTACACTGGAGGCCGGAGAAAGGCCATGAGGAGGTTCTTTTCCTGAACCGGTACGGCAGGCGCCTCACCCGTGCTATGATCTTTACCATCGTAAAA
>CBDUBB010000420.1:0-1995 GCA_965365265.1 uncultured Flavobacteriaceae bacterium | reverse complement strand
GCCTATGAAATGGCCAGTAACTACGAGCTAGTGGAAGATCAGCCAGGCTTCAGGGAGACGTATATGCCTAATGGCCATACGCCCAAGAAAGGTGAGGTCTTTAAAAATCCGGATCTGGCCAATACCTATGAACTGATCGCGAAAGGCGGGCGGGATGAGTTTTACCAAGGGGATATTGCAAGAGCCATCGACCGATACATGAAAAAGCACGGGGGGTTTCTCTCCTACGAGGATATGGCTGCACACACCTCCAACTGGGTGACCCCGGTTAGTACAAACTACCGTGGTTATGATATTTGGGAACTCCCCCCCAACGGACAGGGGACGGCCGCCCTGCAGATGCTGAATATCCTGGAAGGGTATGACCTGTCCTCCATGGGCTTTGGCAGCGCTGAATACCTGCACGTACTGACCGAAGCCAAAAAACTCGCCTATGAAGACCGGGCCAAATTCTATGCGGATCCACAGTTCAATAAAATCCCCCTGGCGGAACTCCTGTCAAAGGAATATGCCTCCCGGAGGCGCGCGCTGATCGATCCGGACAAGGCCGCGGACAGCTATCCCGCAGGAGACCTGGAAATTGAAACCGGCAACACCACGTATCTTACGGTTGCCGACAAAGACGGAAACATGGTGTCCCTAATTCAGAGCATCTACTCGGAGTTTGCCTCGGGGATGGTACCCGATGGGCTTGGGTTCGTGCTTCAGAACCGTGGGCAAATGTTCAATGTGCAGGACCCAGGCCATGCCAATGCCCTGCAGCCAGGCAAACGCCCGTTCCATACCATCATCCCGGCCTTTATCACCAAAGACGGGAAACCCATAGTGAGTTTCGGGCTCATGGGTGGGGCCGTACAACCCCAGGGCCATGTCCAGATCGTAGTTAACATTGTGGACTTCGGGATGAACCTTCAGGAAGCCGGGGATGCGCCGCGTATGCGGCACAGGGGTAGTTCACAGCCCACAGGCTCCGTAATGACCAACGGGGGTACGCTGAACCTGGAAAGCGGCTTTGATTATGAAACGGTGCGGGAGCTGCGCAAGAAAGGACACCGCATTTCAGGCGCTGTTGGTATCTACGGGGGCTATCAGGCCATTGGGGTGGATTTGGTCAACCGGGTATATACAGGCGCTTCTGAATCCCGTAAGGACGGACAGGCCGCCGGATACTAAACCAACACGGTCAGTAATTCAGCAGGGTACCCTATTGAGGTTCCACCCTGGGAAAACGCTACCAGGTACTAGTTTTAAAAAATGACCACATGTCTTTGAGGAATATTTCACTTGTCTCCGGGATTGCCTATCTCCTCATTTTTATAACGGGCATCTTTGCGAACTTCACGGTCCTGGAGCCCATGATCTCATGGCAGGACCCCGAACAAACCTACCGGACCCTCAGTGAAAACCGGGATGCCTTCAGGGAGGCGGTCTGGGCCTTCGCCCTCATGCTGGCCTTTGACTTCTTCCTGGTTTGGGGACTCTATCGCCTGTTTGTGCATGTTGGTAGCAGAGGTGCCCTGGTCGCTTCGGTTTTACGGTTTATCAACGTGATTTTCTTCGTAGTTGCCTTGTATTACCTGGCAGGGGTCACAGACTTTCTCGGTGAGTCGGATCAGGTATCTGAATCCCCCAGTACGGCCGTGATGGATTTACTCAACCGGTTTGACCGCATCTGGTTGGCAGGCCTTGTATTTTTTGGCCTGCACCTGCTGGTCCTTTCCAGATTGGTTTTGAAATCCCCGATCGTCCCACGTTTTATCGGAATCCTGCTGGCCATAGCGGGAATCGGGTATGTAATTGACAGCTGCGCACAATGGTGGCTTCCCAACTATGCAGACTTTGAGACCGTATTTTCCCTGCTGGTCATCATCCCCGGGGTCGTCGGGGAACTTTCCCTGACCCTTTTCCTGTTGTTTTACGCCAGACGATTCAACAACATACAGGCATAGACACTCTTTTGGAGTGACCAGAAAAGACATTGCAGGCCTGGGCTGC
>CBDUBB010000419.1:0-1999 GCA_965365265.1 uncultured Flavobacteriaceae bacterium | reverse complement strand
ATCCTGCAAAACGGTTTGAATTTTCAGGGGCTCCTGCAGGTCGATTTGCATTCGCTGGGCTGGCTCAAGCACACGGTAGCGGATCGTATTGCTGCCTGAGATGCTTCGACCCTCCGGATCCACAGTAACGCTCAGGTCGTAATAGGTAAGGTCCCACCAGGCCCGTTCCGGGGTGATGCTTCCTCTGAGGGTATCCTGCCGGGTAAAGGTCTGGCCAGATACAGATAGAATCATTGTGGTCAGAAGGAAGAGCGTGAGAAAATATTTCATGATTAAGGGGTTACTCGGTCATTAAATAGATTCTTTGATGAGGTAGGCGTACTCACTGTTTTTCACAATACTCAAAAAATTATCCGTATTTAAAAGTTCATCAACGGCCTTCTTTTTATCCGGGCTTTGCTGGTAGTAGGATTTACAGATGAGATAACCCACCGTATAACCCAGGTCGTGAGGACGGTCTTCAATACTACCCCCGTTATACAGCCATTTTGAATAATCATCCCCCATGAGTTCTTCCTGCAATTCCCCGAAAATCCATGCCTCGTTGGCGGGGTCGGATAGGAAGGTCAAATTATCATTTGACAGGGGCTCCCCGGAACACAACTCTACCATGAAATCACAAACCCCCTCGTGAATCACTGCCGAGAGCAGGGTTTCCCGGTGCGCCTTATCCCGGTAATTTTGCTGGAAGTGCATCAGTTCATGGATGGTTAGGCGGGGAAGGCCCGAAAAATCCATGATGGCCCCCCGTTGCCATTCCGTGAGGTCCTCCACCGGCATCTCCGGGGACCTGCCGTACATGTCCCCTCCGAGGAACATGCCCATTTCCGTTGCCGTACCTCCCGAATTCAAGATCCCGGGAACGACATACACCTTGGGGAATACGGCTTTGGGATAGAGTTGCTGAAAGCGCTTCATGGATTCCAGGATGGTTTCCTTAAACACCGCCAGGCTATCCGGATGGAAGCGGGTCTTCAGATACCTGTAATAGTTCGGTGCCCCGTTGATCATTTGCCCGTACATGTTGTCAATACTCCCGTATCGAACCACATAAAAATCCCGAACTTCCCGGGGCCCTTCAAAGATAAAGGCCTTCAGGTGCCTTCGGGCCTGGGAGGTATCTGCCATGGCCGCTTCAAAATGGGGCCAGAAAGCCTCCATGGAACCTGTTTTCAATTCGAAATTAGAAGGTTTTTTGAGTTGGGTTTGGATGGAATCCAACCGCCTTAAGAGGCGCTTCCAGGAAGTTCCTGAGGGCTCGTCAGTGGATTCCGGGAATTTTTCCAGCACCTTTGGATTGGACATCCCCCGGTCGATGGCCTGGTGAAGCAGGGTTGTGGCAGCTTCCTGCTCCCCTGCCTCCCAGTAGGCATAGGCCGCCTGAACGTAAAGCTCGGATGCCTGAAGGTCCCTGTTCGCACTTAGAAGTGTGTCTCCCAGCATCTTGAAAGATCCAAATTCCTGGAGTTTTTGGAATTCATCGAAAAGCCCGTTCATCTCAGGAAGGTAGGCGTACTGGTAATCCATCGGGGGTGTACCGGGTTCCGTATCCCCGCACGCGATGGCAAGGAACAGCAGGCCCCCTATCAGGGCGGAAACAAAGGATTTTTTCATCACAGGCGGTTAGTTTCGGAATACTCCGGAAGGAAATACCACAGGGCTTTCGTGCCCGTCCTTCCCCACGGCAGCCACACCGAACAGATAGTTGTCAATGACTATCCCATCGAGGGTGATTTCGGTCGTGTTTTCCACATAGCGGTGGTGGTCCCAGGTAGGGGAAGTGGTATCCCTCCAGTACACCTTGTAGCCCACGGCACCATCGACGGCGTCCCACCGGAGCCGAGCCGAGGGTTCCACCACCCCTCCTATTTCAACTTTGGCCGGGGCAGGGGGAGCCCATCCCAGGGATGCCAGTGAAATGGCATTCACTGCGGTGAGTTTTGCGGCATATTCAAAATTCACAAACTTGAGTAGGTCCCCGTACTGTATGCCGTCTTCC
>CBDUBB010000418.1:0-2026 GCA_965365265.1 uncultured Flavobacteriaceae bacterium | reverse complement strand
GGTAGTGGGAGAAGTTGGGAAAGTGCAGCTTCACCTGCGGATCGGAAAGCGGCAACTTGAAAAGATCCTGGAAGGATATACCCGGGAATCCGGAGTCCGGGGCCTTGAGAAGCAACTGGCCAAAATGGTACGGTACGCCGCCAAAAACATCGCCATGGAAGAACCCTATGAAGTGAAGGTGACCAATGCGGATATAGAAGAGGTGCTCGGCCCGCCCCGGATGGAACGGGACAAATACGAGAACAACGATGTGGCCGGCGTGGTAACGGGCCTTGCCTGGACCAGCGTGGGTGGGGATATTCTTTTTATCGAATCCACCCTTTCCCGAGGCAAGGGTAACCTCAATATTACAGGGAACCTTGGGCAGGTCATGAAGGAATCTGCCACCATCGCAATGGAGTTTATCAAATCCCATGCAGAAGAGCTGGGGATTGACCCACAGGTATTTGGAACATACAATGTACACATCCACGTCCCGGAAGGGGCGACCCCGAAGGACGGGCCGAGTGCCGGGATCACCATGCTCACTTCCCTGGTAAGCCTCTTTACGCAGCGAAAGGTGAAAAAGAGCCTGGCCATGACGGGCGAAATAACCCTCAGGGGAAAGGTGTTGCCGGTAGGCGGGATCAAGGAGAAGATCCTGGCGGCCAAACGGGCCCGCATCAAGGAAATCATCCTCTGCGAGGAAAACAGGAGGGATGTGGCGGAAATCAAGGAGGAATACCTCAAGGGGCTGACCTTTCACTATGTCAGGGACATGCTGGAGGTGGTCGATATTGCCGTTACCTCCAAAAAGGTCAGAAACGCCAAAAGCCTCTGATCCTTAACACGATACTCCCGGCCGGGCACCTGTGCTGCGGGAAGCATCGGGGAAATATGTATTTTTAAGCATGAGGAAAATCTCTATCGCCATCGACGGCCATTCCTCCACCGGGAAAAGTACCCTGGCGCGTCAACTGGCCAAGTCGCTCGGTTATGTGTATATCGATTCCGGGGCCATGTACCGGGCAGTGGCCCTCTTTGCCCTTCGAAACGACCTTGTTAATGACAGCCTTGACCGGGAAGGCCTGGTATCACGATTGGGGGAACTGGAGCTGGGCTTTTGTCTCAATGAGGAAAACGGCCGTTCCGAGATTCAGTTAAACGGGGAAAACGTAGAAAAGGAAATTCGTACCATAGAGGTATCCCGTCATGTAAGTGAAGTGGCAGCTATTCCCGAGGTACGGGAAAAACTCGTCCGGTTGCAGCGGGACATGGGCAGCGACAAGGGAGTCGTGATGGACGGACGGGATATCGGTACCGTGGTCCTTCCTGATGCAGAGCTTAAATTGTTTATGACCGCGGCCCCTGAAATCAGGGCTGCACGGAGATATAAGGAATTGCTGGACAGGGGAGAGGAGGTATCCTACGAGGAAGTGTTAAGGAATGTGCGTCACCGGGATCACCTGGACTCCAACCGGGAAGTATCCCCGCTGAAACAGGCCGCCGACGCCATTCGTTTTGACAACAGCGACATGGGGCTCTCCGAACAGTTCGAACGCGTGCTTTCCCTGGCCAAAAGGGTCGTGGAAAAACAAAAATAGGCGCCTCAATCCAGGCGCCTATCCAAGATAAAAGTTAGGAATTACAGGTTGGGTATTACCAGTACCTGCCCGGGATGGATCATATCAGGATTGTCCAGGATGTTCCGGTTGGCCTCGAAAATTTTTGGATATTTCATGGCGTCCCCGTAGTAATGCTTGGCAATTTTGCTGAGAGATTCTCCGCTCTTGACTTCGTGCCGGTGATACACTGAGGTGTCATCCACAATGATGTTGGCCAGGATATCAGCCGGTTTCTGCCCGCCGATCTCTTTGATCCTGTCCCACAGGATGTCCTTCTCATACTGGGTCTTTACCGTCCCCTTTATTTTTAGAATCCCATTGTCCACAGAAACTTTGCCTTCTTTCACGTGGAGTTTTTCACCCAGGTCGAGTACGGGTTGGTACTTGTCTTTTACGCTCATTGGTTTTGAATTTTGGTACTT
>CBDUBB010000417.1:0-2042 GCA_965365265.1 uncultured Flavobacteriaceae bacterium | reverse complement strand
CCGCTACGAGTACCGCGCCCCCTGGGACAAGGTCCTCGAACACTACCTCTGAGGCGGCGCCCGCCGGCAGGGTAGCGGCCTAACCGGACTCATGAATGTGAAAATACCTGAGCATCAGAAGTGAACGCGTTCAGCCCTATTCCCGATCCTTCTAAGGGCACCGTTACATTGGCTACGATGCACCCCAGCAAATCAACGAAGAGGTGCAGGGTAAGAGAGCTTTCAAAACTGTTGGATGATATCCGAAATGCAGAATCTACAAGGTAGTGCGGTGCGACCCTCGATGGCCAATCGTGCAGGAGTGATGAGGACGATCCCGAAGTATGTGAGGCCCCTACTGGCCGCCTGGTTCTTGATCATGGTCCCCGACTTGCTGGCCCAAAAACCCATTGTGGCCGCCGTGGTCTGGGACGACCGCGCCAAGGAGGGGGAGGATCATGGTGAACTCAGGGTCTATCAGCTTGGCGAGCCCGTTCCGGGGCTGAAGGTGAAGGTAAGCTATGAAGGAGCAGCCCGGGACGGTTTTGATTATCGTTGCCAAACCAATGTGCCGCAGGTGGGCAAGCACTGGAAGTTCCCGGTCCGGCCGATCCTTGATGGCATCGTGGAAGGCCCTGAAGTGGTCACGCTCAGGATCCTGGAGGACGTTGCCTACGACATTGATCCGGAGCACAGGCACGCTTCCCTGGTCATCCAGGACGGAGATATCCCTGACGTGGAATTCGAGACTTCCTCTTCAGTGACCGACGAAGCAATCGAAGAGGCTACGGTGCGGGTAAATCTATCCAGGAAATGGGAGGAGGATGTTGAGGTCGAATTCTCAGTACAGGGGGTCCTGGCTGAAGAGAACGTGGATTTTTGGTTTGAATCAAACAAGCTTGTGATCCCCGCCGGCGAAACCAGGACTGCCATCAAGTTCCGCGTGATCAATGACGATCTGCCGGAAGATGAAGAAACCATCGTGATCCGAATGCTCGAGGCAGAGGGGGCAAATATCGCCACCATCGAATCCCATTACTATGCCGTCCGGAACGACGACGGGGAGCCAGTGCGCAGTGAGGTATATGACCGGATTAACGGAGCCGTTTTAGGTTTCAGGGCCGGCAGTTCCATGGGTGCGTTTACGGAATACAACTGGCCGCAGGAGCGGATCCGAGAAATCTTTGGGTATGTGGACAGCTTCCATCCCTTCAAGCACTACGGGGATACCTGGACCCATCCGGCAGGCGCCACGGAAGATGGGGGTGAGAGGCACAAGCTGATCTGTACGGCCATCATGGAAAAGCAGGACCGCATTGAATACAAGGACCTGAAGGATGTGTGGTTGCGGGATTGTGAGATGGAGGATATGTACCGCATGAGCCAGAACTACGACCGGGTGCTGTATGCCTTTGCCCGGTGGGGAGTGGATCCCGCTGACATGCCCGTCACAAGATTTGGGGAACCGAAAGACCTGGGAGAGCATATACATCTGACTGCCCGAACCTTCCAGGCCTTGCCCTGCATCAATGCCGGAGATCCTGAGAACGCCATAGCAGATATGCGGGACATGGGGAAGCTCTACTACGAGGATCCTGACGACGATGCTTTTGCTTGGGGTGCGGTCTACAACGCGGCCATGGCCCTGGCCATGATGCCGGGTGCGACGGTGGAGTCGGTGATAGAAGGGGCCCTGAACTATGCCACGCCGGAGATCGAAGAGGAGCTCCGCTATGTCCTGGCCATTACAGAGAAGTACGAGAACCCCATGAACCGGGATTTCTGGCAGGAGCTGACCGACGTCTACCTGGATCCCGCCAGCAGGTACTATGCCCATCGAAGGATTGAGCGATACCCGAATTCAAGTGTGTACGAAAACGTGGGCTATGCTTTTGCCCTCTTTAAAGCCACCAGGGCCGATGTGAAGCAGAGCGTTATTATAGCCACCAACAGGGGATACGATACGGATTGCACGGCAGCCAGTGCCGCTGCCTTGTGCGGAGCCCTCTCAGGCACCTCCACCATACCCGCGGACTGGATCCGTATCCTGGACGCGGGAACCG
>CBDUBB010000416.1:0-2047 GCA_965365265.1 uncultured Flavobacteriaceae bacterium | reverse complement strand
ACCCAGATGGTCGACGGATTCCGGGAATCGATGGTAACGCATCCGGTGGAATAGGAATTCTGGTCGTCGAAAAGTGGCGTCCAGGTAGTCCCTGCATTTTCGGTCTTCCATACCCCGCCGGAACCTACTGCCACATACCAGACATTATCGTTCTCCGGGTGGATGGCAATATCCGCGATCCGGCCGGAAAGAAATGCCGGCCCGATGTTCCGAAATTTAAACGCCTGTAAGGGAAGTTGTTCTTTTTTCTCCGGGGCTTTACTTTTTCTGCGTTGTGCACTCAGTGGTGTAATGGCAAAAGCAAGCAAAAGGCTTAATGCCAGAAGGTAAATTCGTTTCATATTGTTCTTGTGATTATAATCCCATAAATGTAGCAAATTAATAGCCGATTTCCCCATTTTTCAGGGTTGAAACAGCCCTTGCTTAACCCTGTCCTGACCAGGGGATGCAAGAAATCCCGGAAAACTATGGCCGCTTAGAGTTCATAGGGGTCCAACAACCCAAAGGCCGCTCAGGATTGTACCCCTTTTCCGGGAAAATCCTGAGCGGACAGTAGAAGGATGATTTTGAGGATGTTCAGATATGCCTATCCCACAAGTGGCCTGTCCGTCACAAACGGCTGGTTGTAATACCGCCTTCCGGTAGCTTTGTAAAGGGCGTTGGCCAAAGCTCCTGATGCGGGTGGCAGTCCCGGTTCTCCCAAACCTGTGGGGGCCACGTCGCTTTCCACAAAGAACACTTCAATGGCTTCCGGGCTCTGGTTGTGCCGTATCAGCTGATAGGTATTAAAATTGTCGTGGACGGATGCGCCGTTTTCAAATTGCAATTCGCTGTACATGGAATGTCCAACCCCGTCAACGACGCCGCCCTGTATCATGTTGATGGCGCCCTCTTTGTTGATCACGATACCGCAATCCACAGCGCACCAGACCTTCTTGACCCTTGGCTGGCCGTTTTCCATGGCCACATCCATCACTTCGGCTACGTAGCTGTTGTGGCAGAAGTAAGCCGCTACCCCCCGGTGTACGCCGGGCATCTCAGTTCCCCAGTTGGATTTCTCCTTCACCAGCTTAAGCACCCCGGCATAGCGATCCGCATCGTATTCATACTCCTCACCTACGGGATCTGTTTTGGCCCGCTCAAAGAGCTCGAGCCGGAATTCGATAGGATCTTTTCCCGCAGCTTCGGCCACCTCATCCAGAAAGGCCTGTTCCGCCCCGGCAGTGAAGTGTGACCTCGGAGCCCGCCAGGCCCCTGTGGAAATATTGGAAGTGACACTAATTTTATGTGCCTCGTAGTTTTCAATCGCCCCTGCGGGAAATCGGTTCGGAAAAACAGGGCCGTCCTCTATGCCGGCACCCCGCACCGTAAAGCCAATCAGCTCATTGTCCTCGTTCAGCGCAGCCCGGTAGGTGGACCGATAGGCCGGACGGTAAATGCCGTTGGTCATGTCGTCTTCCCGCGTATAAACGAGCTTGATGGGCAGGCCGGATTGCTTTGAAATTGCAGCTGCCTCCAGGCCGAAGTGGGTATACAGCCTCCTGCCGAAACCACCTCCCATGCGGGTCATGCCCACGGAAATGTTCTCAACGGGAATGCCGAGGAGTTTGGAGGCAGAATCCCTCAATGAATTGGGGGTTTGGGTTGGTCCAAAAAGTTCAGCCTTATCCCCTGTCACGTGCGCAAAGAAGTTCATGGGCTCCATGGTGTTATGCGCCTGGAACGGAGCCGTATAGGTACGCTCAATCACCTTGGCGGCGCTGGCAAAGGCAGCTTCAGGGTCCCCGTCACGGCGGCTTTCCTGAGATTCGCCTGTCAGGACCGCTTCCTCAAGCCTCGTTGCGTGCATCCTGGAATCCTCCAGTTCGCTCAGGGTTTCCCAGGAAGCCCTCACGGCCTTTTTGGCCTGCATAAGTTCCCAGGTGGTATCCCCCACCAGGGCGATCATCTTCGGAAAGGCATTGGCACTGCTCCAGTCGCCATCCTCATAGGAGGTATCGATCATAAAAGCATCGTGTACCCCACTCATGGCAAGGATTTCGTCCTT
>CBDUBB010000415.1:0-2064 GCA_965365265.1 uncultured Flavobacteriaceae bacterium | reverse complement strand
CAAACCGGCAGAATCTCCCTATGGAAATACCAAACAGATAGGGGAGGAGATCATACGGGACACCTGCAAGGTTCGCGACCGGCTTCAGGCGATTGCCCTGAGGTACTTTAATCCTATCGGGGCACATCCGTCTGCCAGGATTGGCGAATTGCCGCTCGGGGTACCCCAGAACCTGGTGCCCTTCATCACCCAGACAGCTTCCGGTATCCGCGAGCAACTCTCCGTCTTCGGGGACGATTATCCAACCCCGGACGGTACCTGCATCCGGGACTACATTCACGTGGTGGACCTGGCACGCGCTCATGTGGTAGCCCTCGAACGATTGCTTTCGGGCACTAATGACGGGAACTATGAAATTTTCAATGTCGGAACGGGATAAGGAAGTTCTGTTCTGGAGGTCATCCAAAGTTTTGAGCGTGTAAGCGGGGTTCCGCTAAATTACAGGATTGTGGGCCGCAGGCCTGGGGATATCACAGAGGCTTATGCAGATACCACCAGGGCGAACGAAGTACTTGGCTGGAGGGCTGAATCCTCCCTGGATGACGCCATGCGATCCGCCTGGGCCTGGGAACAGGAAATACGAAAAGCAACTCAATAAGTAACCGATTCAAACGACAATTATGAGACAACTCCTTACCATCCTGATGCTGTGCTGGGTAGTGACGGGCATGGCCCAAAAACAGTACCTGCAGTGCGGACAACTCCTCGATGCGGAGAGGGGCACGCTGCTTTCGGAGAAGACCCTTGTAATTGAGGGGAAACAGATCCTGGAGGTTTTGGACGGATATCAGCAGGGTGGGGCGGAAGACGCGCTTATCGACCTGCGTTCCAAAACGGTACTCCCGGGCTTTATCGACATGCATGTACACATAGAAAGCCAATCCAGTCCGGATGCTTATATAAAGCGCTTTACCACAAACCCGGCCGATGTGGCCTTCGAAGCCGCTGTTTATGCGGAACGGACATTGATGGCAGGTTTCACCACCGTACGGGATCTTGGCGGTTCCGGTGTAAATATTGCCCTGAGAAAGGCGATTGCCAGAGGGCTTACCCCAGGGCCAAGGATCTTTACAGCAGGCAAGGCTATAGCCACTACCGGGGGGCATGCAGATCCAACGAATGGGCGAAGCCTCGAGCTTATGGGGAATCCTGGCCCGAAAGAAGGGGTCGTTAATTCGCCTGAAGAAGGTCGCATGGCCGTCAGGCAGCGCTACAAAGAAGGGGCTGATGTGATCAAGATTACGGCAACCGGCGGGGTGCTTAGTGTCGCTAAAAATGGTCAGAACCCGCAGTTTACGGTGGATGAGATCCGGGCGATTACCGAAACTGCTGATGACTATGGGATGCTTACTGCAGCTCATGCCCATGGGGATGAAGGAATGCAGCGGGCCATCAAAGGCGGGATAAAAACCATTGAACACGGCACCCTGATGAGCGAAGCCACCATGGAGCTCATGAAAGAATACGGGGTTTACATGGTTCCAACCATTTCCGCCGGGAAGGAAGCGGCCCGGAATGCAGAGATACCGGGGTATTTCCCTCCTGTTGTTGCCCAGAAAGCAAGGGAAATAGGACCCCAGATTCAAAATACCTTTTCACGTGCTTATAAGAAAGGGGTCCCGATTGCCTTTGGCACGGATGCCGGGGTTTTCCCACACGGAACCAATGCACAGGAGTTCGGCTACATGGTTGAGGCCGGCATGCCGGCAGCCGAAGCCCTCAGGGCGGCAACTATTGTTAATGCCACCCTGCTGGGGATGGGGGATGAGCTGGGACAGCTCAAACCGGGGTATATCGCAGACATCATCGCAGTTGAGGGAAATCCGCTCCAGGATGTCGGGGTCCTTAGGGAAATGGCCTTTGTGATGAAGGAAGGGAAGGTCTACCTCAAATAAACCTCTTTTGCCCGGGCAGTTCAAGGGAACCCATGAAGACAAGCTTCACCGATGCCGTGGATTTGCTGGACCATGCGGGGAAATCCGGCAGGTTAGGTCTGTTGCTCGCCCAGTTGCAGAAAGACTATGAACGGGCCAATATTTCTTTCCCCCTTCAAAGAAGTATTCC
>CBDUBB010000414.1:0-2081 GCA_965365265.1 uncultured Flavobacteriaceae bacterium | reverse complement strand
TGGAGAATTGTTCCTCCTTATCCTCTACCGAACTCTTGATCCAGTATAGCTGCACTGCAATAATCCCGACAAGGGAAAGGCTCATCAGAACGACCAGCAGAACAAATAACCTTCTATTCATCGTTTACGTAAATGTAAAAATTTAACATTTAGGGCCGGGGTGGTTTAACTGAACCTTAACACTACCGAGACGGCTCAAGCCCAGATAATTGCAGGAGTTTGCTGTGAATCCGCCCCACCTGGCGTCGGGTATTTTCCAGATCTGTGTTTTCAATCACGTAATCCGACAGGGGGATTTTTCGGAAGGTTTCCCATTGATTTTTCATTCGTTCTCTCACCGATTCCCGTGTAACGGAATCCCGTTCCATCACGCGTTGGATTCGGGTTTCCTCCGGAGCCGTCACCAGGATCATCGCGTCAAAAGCCCTATAGGCACCGTTTTCGAAGAGTATGGCAGCCTCCTGGAGTATATAAGGGGCCTCCTGCGCTTCAGCCCAGGCGAGAAAGTCCTTTCTGACCACGGGGTGGACCAGTTCGTTGAGCCGACCCAACAGGGCTTTGTCCTTAAAAACCCGTGAAGCTATGTACCTCCGGTTAAGGGCTGACCCCAGATATGCTTCCGGACCGAGCAGCTCAGAAATAGCCTGCCGAAGCTGATCATTATCCTCCATGAGTTCCCGTGCCCTTGAATCGGAATTATACACGGGAACCCCCAGTTCCTTAAAAAAACCCGCTACAGTCGATTTACCGCTCCCAATCCCCCCGGTAAGTCCCACCCGCATCATTCTCTTTTGATAATGAATTCAACAGAAGGTTCCAGCAGTTGGGCCTGATACACCCCTTCGGGTCTGGCGGTAAGGGACAGCATCAAGCGTCCGGTTTCAGATTCCGGGGAATTGTAGTCCGCCACCAGGTGAAAGTCCTCCGGGCGCAGCTCTTTCAGGCCCGCTACCCTTCCCTTGCAAAGTACCCCAACTGCTTCAGGAAAGGTTTGTATTTCAATGCCCTCAGGGACGCCTATCACTTCGACGGGTACCTCGACCACGGTTTCAGAAAAGCGGAACACCCGTCCCGAGATCTGGATTCGAACCTCGGAAAATTCCGTGTACCTGAACCTGCTCGCCTCCTCCAGGCCGAGTTCAAACTGGAAATCGGCTTTGAGATCGGTCAGGGAGAGCGGTTCAGTATGTACTTCTGAAACACTGTCGATCTCCTCCGGGGGCCCAAGAAGGTGGACCTGATCCGGCTCCACCGTTACTTCCCCGTCTAGCATATAATTCTGGGCGAAGTCCAGGGTGGCGTTCAGGCGTACGGGCACGGTCTTGGACCGCAGCTCCTGAAAATTCATGAAGATCGTATCAGACGGGATCTGTAACATGCCGATCCCCTGTCCCAACTGACGCTCTATCTGTTCCCGGTAGGATTGCGGGCTTATATAAGATCCCTTCCGGGATTCCCTCGCATTTCTCAGGTCGATTTCCACGGTCCCGGGGCTGAGTTGGTACCCGAGCAACTGGAAACCATTTGCCCGGATGCGGACCCCGATCTCAGAAGGTGGCGGTTCCAGCAGGACCCTGTTTTCAGGCATGTGGGTGTAGGTGATGTTAAAGTCCACCGTATGCGAGTAGGTTTGGGAAAGCCGGCTGATTAGCCAGGCGCCAAAAGAACAGGCCAGGAAAATAAGGAAGACCCGTACTTTCCGATGCCGAATCCCGGATTTCAGTTTTTTGATCAAGGCTCAGGGTTTGAAAAACAGCCGGGGAAACAGTTCCTCCGCCTTTTTCCTACTAAAGGTAAGCAAGATGGTGGATTTAAGAAAACCCAGGCCATATCCTGTGAATTGTACAATCAGGGCTACAGGAGCCAGTAAGGCTGCCCTGAAATTTTTTGTTTTAACCATTTGAATATCACCAAACCAAACAGGTCCAATGCGCCTAATTATTAATCGTGATAGAAAATGACTTCCGGCAACTCAATGCAGGTAAGCTTATTACCGTAGACCGCGCCGGTATCAATGCCAATTTTATTGGATGCCACTAAGGGTTCAGGAAATGGAGTGTGTCCGAAAACAATCCTTTTTT
>CBDUBB010000413.1:0-2097 GCA_965365265.1 uncultured Flavobacteriaceae bacterium | reverse complement strand
TTGGGGAATTTAAAGATCCTGTACTTCTCCTGAATCCACAGCAACCCAAGGCCGAGGACATTGCCCCAAAGGAGCCCCAGGCCGATCAGGTAAGCCGCGTTGTACAGGAAGACCTTCCGCACGCTCCAGTCCGTGGCCCCAAGGGATTTCAGGATCCCGATCATGGGGGTGCGCTCCAGGATCAGCACCAGCAGGGCGGTAATCATGTTGATCCCCCCTACCAGGATCATAATCCCAATGATCAGGGCGATGTTGAAATCGAACAGCCCGACCCATTCGAAAATCTGGTAGTATTTATTCTTGATGGTCTGGGTGTCTAGGTCCGAAAGCGTCCTGCCATAGATCTCGGCGCTTTTTTGTTCGATCTGGTCAAAGTCGTCCAGAAAAAGTTCAAAGTTCCCCACCTGGTCAGCTTCCCACTGGTTCATGCGCTGGATATGACGGATGTCGATAAACACATACGTGGCGTCGAACTCCTCGAAACCGCTGTCGTAAATCCCAACCACCCGGAACCTCCTCTGGTTGGGAACTCTGGAGGGGTCTTCCTCCTTGAGGAAAAAACTGTTGAAAAGGCTGTCCACCCCCAGTTGCAGCCGGTCTGCAAGCCTTCGGGAGATCAGGGTTTCATCGCCGAGCTCCCCACTGAAGTCCGGTACACGGCCAGCGACCAGGAACTCTGTAAAGGCAGTCCAGTCGTACTCGGGCCCCACCCCTTTGGCAATAATACCTTCAAAGGTGTCTTCCGTCCGTATGATCCCGGCCTTGGTCGCCACCGCCTGAATATGGCGCACCCCGTCTGTGAGCTCAAACTCAGGATAGAATGCCTGCCGGGTGCTCACCGGAATCACCGAGACCTCCGAAAGGTTGTTGTCGTAATTGTAAATCTGTATATGGCCGTTGAAGGCAGAGACTTTTTCCCTTATCTTATGGCGGAGGCCCACCCCGGTGGCCAGCGCTATAAGCATCATCAGCAGGCCCAGGGCGATTGCAGCAATCGCTATTTTAATAATAGGGGCGGAAATGCTACTTTTATGCTCCCTGCTCCCAATAAGCCGCCTGGCGATGTACCATTCTAAATTCAACGGATGCTCCCTTTAACTGCCCTCAAAAATACGCTATTTGTCATTGTTCTCTCCCTGATGGCCTGCGGAAGATCCCAACCCTCCAGTACCACCGCGGAAAAATCGCCCCCCCTGGCCGTTGGGGCAAACCGGACCGGAGCGTATTTCCCCCTTTTGGAAGGAAAGGAATTTGCCCTGGTGGCGAACCAGACCTCCGTAATCTTTACGCCGGATGGCCGCTGGGTTCACCTGGCAGACAGCCTGCTCCAGGCCGGCCTGGCCCTTAAAAAGGTTTTTGCCCCGGAACACGGGTTTCGGGGGCAGGTGGATGCCGGAGAAAAAGTGACGGACGGAGCCGATCCGAGGACCGGTTTGCCCGTCCTCTCTCTGTACGGGTCCAACCGAAAACCAAAACCCGAACAGCTGGAAGGTCTGGATTTGGTAGTATTTGATATTCAGGATGTGGGCGTACGCTTCTATACCTACATAGCCACCATGCAACTCGTGATGGAAGCCTGTGCCGAAGCGGGGATCCCTGTGTTGGTCCTGGACCGGCCCAACCCCAACATTCATTATGTAGATGGTCCGGTTATGGAGTCGGAGCACCGCTCCTTCCTGGGGATGACGGAAATCCCGCTGGTCTATGGGATGACCATCGGGGAATACGCCCGCATGATCAATGAGGAAGGATGGCTCGAAGGCGGTCGGAAGGCCGACCTGCAGGTGATCCCTCTGGAGGGGTATTCACGGGACCAGGTTTACGAAGTGCCCATACCGCCCTCCCCAAACCTGCCGAATGCCCAGGCGGTACGTCTGTACCCCAGCCTCGGGCTCTTCGAGGGCACCCACGTGAATGCGGGCCGTGGGACCACGCAACAATTCCAGTGTTTTGGGGCCCCCTTCCTTTCGGCAAAACACTTCGATTTCAGCTACGTCCCTGAACCCAGGCCAGGAGCCACCCATCCAAAACAGGAAGGGATGCAATGCTATGGAAGGGATTTAAGGGAGGTACTTCCCCCCGATTCGGTAGATTTGA
>CBDUBB010000412.1:0-2100 GCA_965365265.1 uncultured Flavobacteriaceae bacterium | reverse complement strand
CAGGGCGAATACGGCTGTCAGAGTCAATAGTACTTTTCTCATGTTGATTTTTTTTAGTTTGTGGTCAAAATTATGAAAAAATATATTCCAACTCGGGGAGCCTATCCAAATAAAATTTTTTGACAGATTTCTTAAACTCCCTAGCGGCTTTCAAAGAGAGGTCCATGGAAGGTCATAACCACAAAAAAGCAACTTTTGACACGAAGAGCTACCTTTAAAACATGGCATATACCTATCCCCAGTTTGCAAGTGTCTCCTCAATCCGTCAGGAAGTGCGGAAGCGGTATGGCATGGAAATAGATCTTGATTCCGAGGGTAGCCAAACCTGGGTGGTGATCCAGAAAAACCCGAGCCGGGCGAACGCTGAAGTATCAGACCATACCATTAACCGCGTGTTGAACTACCTGTACCGAAACCAGGGGAAGTACCCCTGCCTGCAAGGGATCGGGCGGGTGGTCTTTCTCAACCTGATCCCCTGGTATGAAACCTATTCGGAGCGGCTGAGAAAACGGGAAAAGGAGCTCAGTGACCCGGAAAACCTGAAAACGATTGTATCCTATCTGAGTGCTGGCAATCCCTGCATCATTGCCTGGGGCAACCCGCCAACCGGACTTGCCCAACCCTATGCAGTGCTATCGGAAAATGTGCGGACCCTGCTCAGCAGGTTTGGCAATTCCGTTTATCACGTGGGAGCCTTAACCCGGCTGGGGTATCCGCGGCATGGTCAGATTTGGGGATACACGGATCCGATGCGAAAACTTAAATAAATGCAAAAGTGTGCGAAAGGTTGTAACAATATAATTCCGATTTCGTCTTTATAGTGTAACGCCTATCAATTAATTCACAATAAAATGGCAACTGTTCGTCTCAATATTGCATACAAATCCATCCTGGTGGGGGCCTGTCTGATGGCCAGCCTTTGGAATGCTAAGTGTGAGGGTGAGGACTATGTGGCATCTAAAAAAGATGCCCAGGCCATAGAGGCATGTCCGCAGGAAACCGCTATCCTGATTACCAACCGGTCCTGAATGCATTGATCTCCGGCTCATCACGTAACTTTCAACAAAGCGATTTTTTGAAACCCTGTCTGGTAACGGTTTCACAGGCCGATAGTAGGCCTTATTCATCCTGGGCCCGTCCAATAAATCCAGATGTGCCCCTGGCCATGTATCTTATTGCTATCTTTCGGGTACGAAAGAACGTATTTTGTCAGCATAAGGTACACCTGCTGGGTGTGATTCTTGCCGGATGCATCTGGCTCTCGACTTCCTGGTCCACGAAGGCACAAAACGCGCCATCAGTACCTGGGAATTCCCCTGACGGCGTCCAACGGCACTGGGAGCATTTCGGATACCTCATCCGGCTGAAAAATGATATCAGACATCTTTTATTTTAGCATCATTTTTGTATTAGGGGATTCGAACTTAATTTCGGAAGAAACTCAATAACAATGAAGAACGTTACGCTTCTGCTCCTTTTTGCCACCGTATGGCAGGCAGGCTGGTCCCAGACCAAGAATTTTATCGACCAACCCTACCTGGAAACTTCTGCCAGGGTGGATACCCTGGTTACCCCGGACCGGATCTTTTTGGAGATCCGCCTTCAGGAAAGCGACACCAAGGGCAGAACCTCCCTGGAGGAACTTGAACAGCGTATGGGGAGCCGCCTAAGTGGCCTCGGGATCGATTTGGAAAAGCAACTGACCGTGTCTGATCTCTCCAGTGATTTTCAGAAGTACTTCCTCCGCGGGCAGGATATTCTCAAAGAAAAAGTCTTTGAGCTTCTTGTTTATGACGCACAGACGGCTGGCAGGGTCTTATACGAACTGGAACGCACCGGGATTTCGAATGTTCGTCTGGATCGTACGGAGTATGCCCAGATGGACGGTTTGCGGGATACCCTTAAGGCCCGCGCTGTTCGCGGGGCCCGCAGGCAGGGGCGCATCATGGCGGAGGCCATAGGGCAGGCCCTGGGGAAGGCATTATTCATATCGGACACTGGTTTTACCGTGTTTAACAGCATGAAGGGCAGGGCTGCAGGGGTCAGTATTTCGGCGGATGAACCGGAATCGGTATATGTGGCCCTTCCAGCGGACTTCGA
>CBDUBB010000411.1:0-2128 GCA_965365265.1 uncultured Flavobacteriaceae bacterium | reverse complement strand
AGGGAGGTTCCGGACATCATGCCCAGGATTTGTGTTTTATTTTCAGCCATGCTCCAAATCTATGGAAAGTTCGCCTACAGCCAGGATTTGACCAAGAAAATGAGCCGCGGCCGCTTCCTGGAATACAGGTAGCGGCTGGAATGCGCTAACCACTCGGTGAAAGCGGGAAAGGGGGAGGAGCCTGAGCAGGTAGGGGTTTCCAAAAAGGTATAGAACCACGCGTCTTTTTAAAGCGAGCTCCCGGAGGGCCGCCAAAAAATGAGGTTCCAGGCCAAAATTCTCAGCGGGTTTCATACTGGGCGGATTCAGGGCAAAAAGTACGTTTCCGGTTGGGGGGATTCTAAGGTCCGGGGTCCATTCCATATCCTGCCCTGTATTGGGTGTTCCTGCCTTCTCCAGAAAGGTACTGGGGCTCAGTCCGTAATAAAGGGTTGAAAATCCTTCATTTCGGAAGGACTTAAGGGAATGGGCCAGGTCCCCTATCTCGACAAGACACTGACGGGCCAGTGCCCGGTTGAGTTCTTCCCCTGACAGGGTGGGCTGTTGGGGGGGGCTTGCAGGTTTGAAGACCTGCTCCTTCAGGCGCCATATCCGTTTGAAGGAAGCTTCCAGCCTTTCGTGATCTGTATCAGAGAGGATCAAGTCAATGCTTTCCGGGATCCGGTCGGCAAAACAAAGCATGTCGTTTCCTGCCCTATGGGCCTGGAGGTTGATTTGCGCTGCACTTTTGTGCACGCGGTGAAGTGCGTGCATATTCAGGGCATCAGTCACCACAACCCCTTTAAACCCAATAGATTCACGAAGCAGGCCAATGACCGTTTTTGACAGGCTGGCGGGAAGGCCTGATGGATCAAGTCGCGGAAGGGCAAGATGCCCAGTCATCACCGCAGGGGCACCCTCACGGATCAGCTCCCGAAAGGGAATGAGTTCTGTAGCTTCAAGGGATTCCAGGTTTTTTTCGAGTACCGGGAGGTCCAAATGGGAATCCACGGCCGTGTCCCCATGCCCCGGAAAGTGCTTCAGGCAGCTTAGGACCCCACCATCGGCCAGGCCGCGAAACATTTGACGGGCTTTCTTCAGGACCTTATCCGCGTCATTCCCGAAGGCTCGAAATCCAATCACGGGATTTTCGGGGTTTGTGTTGATATCCACCACCGGAGAGAAATTCCAGTGGATCCCCGCCTCCCTGCAATCTCTCGCAATGCTGAGACCTACCTCGTAAATTAGCTTTTCCGAAGATGCGTTTAGGGCCCCCAGGGTTCCGGCATAGGGATATTGGGGAGTCTGCTCCACCCTCATGGCGAGGCCCCATTCCGCATCCATGGCGATTAAAAGTGGGTAGGTCGCGGCCTCCTGGTAGCGGTGGATCAGTTCTTTAAGGCGATTCAGGCTGTCAGCGTTGTAGGTGACCTTTTTCGTTTCCTCGAAATTTGCAGCAGCGCTGGCCCTGCTGTGGAAAAAACAAAGCCCCCCAATATGATGGGTGCGAATCAGCTCCTCCAGGGTGTTTATGTGAGCTTCCGAATCATTGATAAAGGCCGCCGGCATGAATAGCTGCCCCGCCTTGGCCCGCTTCGAAAGGGACCCCTGAATTTCCTCATATGCAGGCAGGTCAGTCATCTTCGGAGACTTCTTTTTTCCCGAAATCGTATGGGTAGGTGATGAAACGCAATAAAATCAATGCTGGGAGGGCGGCAGCGACTACCCAAAGGAAGAATCCGGGATATCCCAGCCATTCCTGCATATACCCGCTAATCATCCCGGGAACCATCATGCCCAGTGCCATAAAACCTGTGGCAAGGGCATAGTGGGCAGTTTTATAGGGCCCTTTGGCCAGATAGATCAGGTAGACAAGGAAAGCGGCGAACCCGAAACCGTATCCGAATTGTTCGAGCATTACGGTTCCGCCCACGGCCCAAAGGTCATCAGCCCCCGTCCAGGCGAGCAGTGCATACAGGGCATTGGGCAGATTAAGGGCCAGGAGCATGGGTAGCATCCATTTTCCCAGGCCGTCGCGGGAAATCAATACCCCCCCAAGTATGCCCCCGGCGGACAGGAAAATAATCCCAAGGGTTCCATAAATGGTCCCCACGGCTTCTGTGGAATACTCCAGTCCTCCAGAAGTTGT
>CBDUBB010000410.1:0-2196 GCA_965365265.1 uncultured Flavobacteriaceae bacterium | reverse complement strand
ACCGGGTTTTTCGATGGTCGGCCCGACGTCCTCGATCTGCGGGACACCATCGATTATGTCGAATTGCAATCCCGTTTGCAGAAACATCCGGATCGGTATTATGAAAGCTACCTGCGGTCTGGGGTAACCGCTGTCTATGATGTAGGGGGCTATCCGTGGAGCATTTCCCTGCAGGCTTCGGCCGAAAACAACCTGAATGCCCCGCACGTCGCTGCTGCGGGCCCGCTGATCAGCCCGGTATCCGACCAAAACCTGCTCCCGTTGAATACCCCCGGGCAAAAGCAACTCGTGAACCTCTCGTCTGCGGAGTTTGGCCGGCAGGTGGTCCGGCAGAATTCGAGCCTGGGATCCACCGGCATCAAGATCTGGCAAATAGCCCTCGAAGACCCGGCCTTTATGGAAGGCTTAAGGGCTGTGGCCGACGAGGTGGCCCGGCAGGACAACAAACTCATTGTGCATGCCACCGATCTGGACCAGGCAAAGGAGGCTTTGAGGCTGGGTGCCAAGGTGCTGGTGCACAGCGTGGATGACAAACCGGTGGATGAAGAGTTCCTGAGCCTTGCAAAACAGGCTGGGGCCACCTATTGCCCTACCCTGGTAGTCTTGCGTGGCTATTTCAACGCCTTTAAGTCCCTGGGGGGCGACTTTACGCTTGAGGATCCCAACAGTGTAGTGGATTCAGATACCCGGAACCTGATCCAATCGGCAGGCAGGTTTTTTGACTACCTTCCCAATCCGGAGGGGTACGAGGACCTGATCGCCAATTACCAGGGGTACGTCACCCGTATTGAAAAGACCATGGCTGAAAACATCGTGCGCGTTCACCAGGCGGGGATCCCTATTGCCGTATCCACCGATGCGGGCAACCCGGGGACACTTCACGGGATTTCGATTTACGATGAAATGGAAGCCATGCAACAGGCGGGGATCCCCGCTGAGGACATCCTGGTGATGGCCACCAAAAACGGGGCCCGGGCTATGGATAGGGGAAGTGATTTTGGGACCCTGGAAGCGGGAAAAATGGCAGACCTCATCATCCTGGAGAAGGACCCCGCAGCGGACATTGGCAACATGAGATCCATTACCCACGTCATGAGGGCCGGTTTCTTGCGTCCCGTCGACCAACCTTTTGAGAAAAAAGCGGGCGATGAATAAGTCCTTGTAACCGGCCTTTTGAATTCGACCCAGGTTCTCAACAGATTCGGTCTGATCCTATATTCTACTTCTCTTATGACATTATTGAGGCCGACCTGTGGGTAAAAGGTTTGACAAACTCCGAAGGGGTTCAAAAAAGATCCTGAAGCGCCTCTGCCCAGGTGGGAACTTCAATCTGGGCTTGTTTCATAAAGATGAAGAATCCTTCAAAGGCCAGGGTATAGGTAAGCTCCAGATGATCAAACTGCATATCGGAAAGCAACCCGAGGAGGGGTTCATAAACGTTCATGCTCAGGCCGTAGATCTTAAGGGCCGGAAGTACGATATGGCTTGTTTTGAAGAACATGGTTGAGGTTGCTTTGGTCGTTGTTTGCTTAAAAGACGAGCAACCCCGGGGTTTATAACAGTATTTAGCAACTTTTTAACGCCACAGGCCGAATTTTATCAAATTTTTAAAATTTATCCTTGTCTTAATCGGGGGGTTCCCTCCTCTTTCCGGGAACTGAAAAGGAAGGTTTTGGGAATCATGCCCTGGTCCGGCCAAAAAATCCTAAGGACCATTTACAATCAATTTAGTCCAAAACCTCAACCTCCGCTTCAAAACGGTATCCCACCCCGCTGATGCTTGTAATGTAGATAGGGCTGGCAGGACTGGGCTCCAGCTTTTTTCGCAGGTCCAGTATAAAATTATCAACGGTCCTGGTAGAGGGTGTCTTCTTGTATCCCCAGACCTCATTGAGCATGTCATGCCTGTGCACTACCTCTCCCCGGTGGGTAATAAAGAACCGCATGATCTCGTATTCCTTTGGGGTCAGCCTGACCTCAGTCCCACCCTTCGTGGTCCGCATTGCCTTAAAGTCAATTTCCACATCGGCAAAAAGTGCCCGGGTCCACTCGCCCTGTTCTGGATACGCCCTTCGGAGCACTGCGCGAATTCGGGCCAGCAGGACAGCCAGGCTGAAGGGTTTGGTGATGTAGTCATCGGCTCCGTAATCCAGCCCTGTCACCTTATCTATCTCCGTGCCGCGAGCCGTGAGCATG
>CBDUBB010000409.1:0-2197 GCA_965365265.1 uncultured Flavobacteriaceae bacterium | reverse complement strand
CCGCCTTCAGGATTTGTTTGAATTCCATGTGTACAGAAACAATCGGAAGGTCCTTAACATGCTCAATACCAAGTACGTCATCCAGTCGGACGCTGAAGGAAATTCCCGTGTCTCCCTAAACCCGGAAGCACTGGGGAATGCCTGGTTCGTCGAATCGTGGGTCCCGGTGACTTCGTCCGATGAAGCCATCAGGGCCCTGGACACGATCCGGCCTGAGCGGGAAGCTGTGCTGAACATCAGCGAATTCGGCGATGTTTCTCCTGTCAGGGCTGAGGTGGATTCCACAGCCGGGATTACCCTTGCCTCCTATAAGGCCAACGAACTGGTCTACCGCTCTCAGAATTCCAGGGAAGGGCTGGCTGTATTTTCTGAAATGTACTATCCCTTTGGATGGCAGGCCTATATCGATGGAAACCCAACCCCGCATTTCCGGGTGAACTATGCCCTCAGGGGGATGGTCCTTCCATCCGGCACGCATACAGTCGTATTCAGGTTTGAACCTGAGGTGATCCGCCAGGGCAGCCGGATCAGCCTGGTAAGTTCCCTTTTACTGGGCGTGTTGTTGCTGGGAGGGGCTGGCTTTCAGTTGTTCCGCAGACGGAAGCTGAACTAATCTCAGAAGATGCACAAAGTACTCATAGTAACGTATTACTGGCCCCCGGCAGGCGGGCCCGGGGTACAACGCTGGTTGTATTTCGCATCCTATCTGCGGGAATTCGGCGTCCAGCCGGTCATCTATACGCCTGAAAACCCCCATTATCCCATCCTGGACCCCGGGCTGGAATCCCAGGTTCCTTCTGAAATAACCGTTTACCGGAAAAAAATTTGGGAGCCTTATGGGCTAGCCGGCTTCCTCAGTCGGCAGGGAACCCGGCGGATCAGTTCTGGAATCCTGGATCGCGGGAAGCCTTCCCTCAAAGAACGGCTGATGCGCTGGATCCGCGGCAACTTCTTTGTGCCGGATGCCCGTGCCTTCTGGGTACGCCCCTCCGTAAAATTCCTGAAACCCCTGATCGCGGAGGAGGGCATCGCGACGGTTATTACCACAGGGCCTCCCCATAGCATGCACCTGATAGGCCTGCATCTTAAAGAAGCCACAGGGGTTCGCTGGGTGGCTGATTTCAGGGACCCCTGGACTTCCATCGGATACCATGAAGCCCTATATCCCGGCAAGCGGGCCCGAAGGAAACACATGGAACTGGAGGCCAGGGTATTGCAAGGGGCAGATACGCTAATGACCACAAGCGGACGTACCCGGGATGAATTCCGGCAGATCACCGAGCGCCCCATTCACGTAATTACCAACGGGTACTCCGGTGCCCGCAACCGAAAAGGTCAGCCTTCAGGCAGCTTCCGCCTTGCTCATATTGGAAGCCTGTTGAGCGGACGGAACCCCACAGCCCTTTGGAAAGCGCTTCAAAACCTCGTCCTTGAAAACGAGGATTTCAGGAATGATCTCGAAATCGAACTAACCGGTTTGGTCAGTGAGGAGGTGCTTGAGAGCATTCGGGAAAATGACCTGAAACCATTCCTGAAACAGTCCCGGTACGTGCCTCATGCCCGTGCCCTTGAAAAGCAGCGACAGGCCCAGGTATTGCTGTTGCTGGAAATCGATGCCGAAGAGACCCGGGGCATCATTCCAGGAAAGCTGTTTGAATACATGGCTGCTTCCCGGCCGGTGCTGGCCATCGGGCCTGAAGCATGGGAAGCCGGGGAATTGGTGGAGCGTTGTGATTGTGGGGCAGCTTTTGGATATGGGGAGCAGGCGGCCATAGAATCCAAGATAATGCAATGGTACCGGGCGTACCAGGAAGGAACCCTGGAGGTTAGGGGGGAAGGTGTGTCTCAATACCACCGAAGAGCCCTGACAGAACGACTCGTAAAGGACATCCTATGGGCGTAGTGCTGAGACAATCCATAGCGAATACGGTAATAACCTACGCGGGGTTTGGCCTGGGTGCCATTAACACCCTTTTACTCTATACCCGGTTCATGTCGGAAGCCTATTATGGCCTGGTAGGGGTTTTGTTATCTACCGCCGCCCTTCTGATGCCCATCATGTCTTTTGGCATCCCCAATACGCTGGTGAAGTACTATTCAGGCTTCAGGGACCGGAAGGACCTGCAGGGCTTCCTTACCCTGATCTTCCTGTTTCCCTTGCTGATCATCCTTCCCCTGGGGGCCTTCAGTTACCTGG
>CBDUBB010000408.1:0-2206 GCA_965365265.1 uncultured Flavobacteriaceae bacterium | reverse complement strand
CCATGCACAAACCCCATAGGCAATAATAAAAAACAGGGCGTGAAGCCCTGTTTTTGTTTTTGTTCAAGCCAATAAGCAGGTCTTAGCTGCTCAGGGTTTCAGTAGCCGCTTCAATAGCCTTGTCGAGATCTTCATAAGACAGGGCATCGTTGAGGAAATAGCTCTCAAAGGCACTTGGGGGCAAGTAGATTCCCCGGTCCAGCATCCCGTGGAAGTATTTCTTGAATTCCGGATTATTGCCTGTTGCGGCTGAATCGAAGTCCCTTACAGGCTCATCGGTGAAGTGGACTGAAATCATGGAACCGAAACGATTGATCTGGTAAGGTAGCCCGGACTTCTGAAGGGCGCTTTCCAGCCCTTTGTGCAAATAAGCCGTTTTCTCTTCAAGGCGGTTAAATACTTCAGGATCGCGTTCTATTGCCTGAAGCATGGCAAGTCCGGCCCCCATGGCAAGCGGGTTTCCGCTCAGGGTTCCCGCCTGGTATACAGGGCCTTCAGGTGCCAGGTGCCTCATGATCTCCTTGGAGGCTGCGAAAGCCCCTACAGGCAACCCGCCACCAATGACTTTTCCGAAAGCAACCATATCAGCGCGAATACCCAGTACTTCCTGGGCTCCCCCGCGTCCCAGCCGAAATCCGGTCATGACCTCATCGAAGATCAGCAGGATGCCCTGACGGGTGCATAAATCCCGAAGTCCTTCCAAAAATCCCGGTTCTGGCGGGATGCAGCCCATGTTTCCAGCCACCGGCTCGAGGATCACTGCGGCGATTTCCCCTGAGTTGGCCTTGATCAGTTTCTCAACGCTCGCCAGGTCGTTATACCCGGCCAGTAAAGTATCCTTTGCAGTTCCGGCGGTAACCCCCGGGCTGTTGGGGCTCCCAAAGGTAACCGCCCCGCTCCCTGCCTGAATCAGGAAGGCGTCGGCGTGGCCGTGGTAACAACCGGCAAACTTAATGATCTTGTCCCTCCCGGTATAGCCCCTGGCCAGACGTATGGCACTCATGCAGGCTTCCGTTCCGCTGTTGACGAATCGCACCTTGTCTATATTTGGCACCATGGAAACCACCAGCTCAGCCAGTTCTGTTTCAAGGGCGGTGGGCATTCCGAAGGAGGTACCCTTTCGGGTGCGTTCAATTACGGCATCCAGCACAGGCTCAAAGGCGTGTCCGAAAAGGAGCGGGCCCCAGGAGGCTATAAAATCGATGTATTGGTTTCCGTCCTCATCCGTGAAATAGGCCCCCTGGGCTTCCCTGACAAAAACGGGGGTCCCCCCTACTGCCTTAAATGCCCTAACAGGGGAATTCACACCCCCGGGCAATACATTATGGGCGGCGCGAAAGAGCGCGCTGCTACGTTGGTATCGCATGTTATTTTCTAACCTTTTCTGTTGGAACTTTAAGCACCTGTCCGACGTTGAGGGCACTGTTTTGAAGCCCGTTCAGCTTCATCAGGTCCTCAACGGAAAGATAGTACTTCCTGGAAATGGCATAAAGGGTATCGCCTTTTTTGACCCGGTAGGTGAGGTAATCCCCTCCCATCGCTTCAGGCAGGCCGGCGTAATCCCTTCCAAGTACCTGAGCGTCATAGTGATACAGCTGGTACCTCTCGATGAGCTGGATAAGTTTCTGTGGATAGTGCCTGTCGGTGGCGTACCCCGCCTTCTTAAGGCCCCGGGCCCAGGCTTTGTAATTGTGCTGTGGCAGGTCAAAAAGGGTGGCATACCGGGAACGGGTGGTCAGAAACAGGCTGTGGTCCCGGAAGGAATGCATCGGGTGGTTGTACTTCCGGAAGCACTCTCCACGTTCATCATCGTCGTGCCGGGCGTAGTCTCCCTCCCAGCCCGTATGGCACTTGATCCCGAAATGGTTGTTGGTTTTCCGCGTGAGTTCACCCTTCCCAAAACCACTTTCCAGCAATCCCTGGGCCAGGGTAATACTGGCGGGGATTCCGTAGGTTTTCATCTCAAACTGGGCGATTTCGGCAAAGGTCTCTATATACTCTTCTGCTGACCCGACGGAAAAATAGACGAACTGGCCGGGGTCTTCTGGTACCAGGTCCCCGGATTTTTCATCCTTTCCGGAAGCTTCAGCCACCTTCTTACCGTCCTTGCGCCCGTAGGTGGTTTTCTTCTTGGAAACACAGCCGGTGAGCAGTATCAGCCCCAGGCATAGTATGCCAAAAATCCTTTTCATAGATGCAACAAAGG
>CBDUBB010000407.1:0-2208 GCA_965365265.1 uncultured Flavobacteriaceae bacterium | reverse complement strand
TTGATGGCAAACCAGCATTCGGCTTTCTGCACCTGCTCGTCGTTGACGTAGATACTGGAAGTCTCCAGCTCTTCCACGCCGAGTAAGCCCATTTCCCTCCGCAGGACCTGGACCACTTCCTTTAGTTCCTCAGGCTCCTGCATGGCAAGGGCCCGGGCCCTGACGCGCTCCAGGGCAGTCTCGATTTTAGATTCCCGGGCCTGGGCCTCCATGTTCTTCAGGTCCAGGAAGCGGGTATAGGTTTGTTCGAACACCGTGGTAAACCGTTTAAAGATGTCATGGGCCTCCGGCACCGGTTTATAGGTTATGAACAGGAGGAACCCATGAGAGAACTTGCAGAGATGGTTGATCTGGTAGGTGGGGAGGTCCAGGCCTAACCTTTCTATCTCCTCAAAGGTTGGCTGCAGATCCGGGAAGGATTTCATAAAGTCGTAGTGGGCCACAAGCGCCTCACCACCCAGTTCCTGGATCATGAAAGTATCATCACTGTTTACAAATTCCCCGAACTGGTCAAATGAAGCTTCTCCCTTAAGCCTGAGTTTAAAGGGGGATTGCATGGCTCCTTCACTGCTCATGATACAGCTGGCCGATTTTTTATCCGCATCGAGGATATTGTAGCCACAGCTCCAGGCGGGGATGCCCAGGGCCTGGATTTCAAGGAACAGCACATTGGCGGCCTCCGGGAGTTCGTCGCTGTCTTGCATGGCCATGGTCCTTGCTCGAACTCGCTCTAAAGCCGCTTCAATCTGGGCTTCCCGGGCCTGTGCTTCCGCTTTTTGAAGGTCGAGAAAACGACTGTATGTCATTTCGAAGACACGTGTGAATCTGCCTAACAGCGATTCTTCTTCTTCCTTTAAGACGGATGGGCATACCAGGTGCAGGTATCCATGAGAAAAATTGAAGCAGTAAAATACCGTCGGGTCGGGAAACTGGCTTCGCACCATTTCCTCTGCTTCTTTGGAATTAAAGGTGGTAATGGCATATTCAAGATGGCTGTTTCGCACTTCGCCGGCCACGGTTTGGTGAAAGACGGTCTGTTGTCGTTTCCAGGCGGCATAGCGCTCATCAAAAGTGGCATCCCCGGTCAAAGGCAGGTAAAACAAACCCATGGTATCCCCCCCAGGGGAGGTCACCCAGGTAAATTGCCTCTTGATCTCCTCATTGACCTCTACATAACCGCAGGTGACGAAATTGGTAACCCCCAGGTTGATCAGCTCCTTATACAAAAGGACGGCGACCTCTTTGAGCTCTTCACCCTTCTGCATGGCCATCGTCCGGGTCCTTACCTTTTCCAGGGCTGCCTCAATCTGCGCTTCCCGGGCCTGGGCTTCAGCCTTTTGTAGGTCGAGGAACCGCTGGTAAAGGGTGCCGAATTCCGAAGCCATCCGCCGGACAATATCTTTCTCTTCCGCTGTGGGTTCCCGGCTGTGGGCAAAGCCGAGATATCCGAACCGGCAATACCCTTCCGTGATAAATAATCCGTCCGGGAAATCTTCGATCCTCGGCCGTGCTTTTTCCGGGATAGCCGCCAGGATATCGGCGTAGACCTCCCATACCTCAGGGAGCACTTCCGGGGGGTATTCATTTACGTTGACCGAATTCGGGGTGCTTTTTTTCCATTTTTCAGTAGTATCCACCCACGCATCAGCCACCTCAAGGTCTACCTCCTGTTCGGCGGCCACCCTGTAGCCATCCGTTCCGGTCGTGCGGAAGTTCAGGGTGTTCTTCTCCTTGTCGATCAGGGTTAGTACCGCATGGCTGGGGTTAATCCCCAGGATATCGAACTGTTTGAAAAGCGTTGACAGCACATCACTTAATTCCTCGGAATGTTGCATGGCCATGGTGGAGGCCCTCACCCTTTCCAGGGCGAGTTGAATCTCGGATTCACGGGCCTGTGCCTCGGCTTTTTGCAGGTCCAGGAAACGGGTGTAGGTTTGGTCGAAGACCCTCGCAAACCGGCGCAGAATATCCGGTTCGGGATACGGCTCAAGGGATATAACCAGCAGGTAGCCATAGGTAAAGTATGCAGCGTTCCACTGTTGCCACTCGGGAAATGACAACCCTTTGTTGAGAATTTCCTGAAAAAAGGGCCGGACCTCATCAAGGGACATCATGTATTCATAATGTTTTTTGAGGTCCTCTCCGGAGGCTTCAATGGCCAGAAAATCCTTTTTGTCATTCCAGCCTTTGTACATCTTTTTATGCGCC
>CBDUBB010000406.1:0-2210 GCA_965365265.1 uncultured Flavobacteriaceae bacterium | reverse complement strand
GTTTCATCATGGATGAAGGATCGGACGACGCCCTGCAGACGGCCTTTGAAGAACTCACAAAGGGGCTCAGCAAAGCCTTCAGGGCAAAAATTTCATGGACTTCTCTCATTCCTGGCTCTGTAGAAGGATTGGCTGAAAAAAGCAAGGCCGAGACCACCGATATGATTATTATGGGCACTTCGGGTTCAGGAGACCCGCACGTGACCACCAAGACCTCTGAGATGGTACTTTCAGCCGAATGTCCTGTACTGGTAGTACCAGTGGGAACGCCGGAAGAGTTCAGCCTTTCAAAAATCGCCCTGGTTCTGGGGCCTAATGAAATTGACGATCCCAGCCTGCTTACTACCCTCCTGGATGTCTCCCGAAGCTGCGGGGCCCGCGTCACGGTCCTGACCATTGAAAATGAACCAGGCACTTACGGGTATTCCCCCGAGGAAGAACGCAATGAACACTTGCTGGAATATTACCTGGAGTCCTTTTATTCCCACCACGCCTATATCAAGAACGATGACGTCGTACAGGGTATTTTCGACTATGTGGACAAACACGAAATAGACATGGTGGCCATCCTGCCCCGCAAACATGCTAAGGAAGGAACTCCTTCAGAGGGTCGGCTTACCCGAATTCTGACCCTTCAGTCGAAAACCCCCCTGCTTGCCATTGAGCACTGAGGCGATAACTGATTAGCGCAGGTTTGCCGACAGAATTTGCACTTCATTCCCCTGCATTCTGTACAGTACCCAATTAATACTTATTTTCGGCACGCTTTAATCAAGTTATGTATATGCAAGTTTCTTCTAAATACGCCAGCTGGTATCATCCCTATAAACCCGCCCGCGAATTCAATAAACGGATTGCCTATTTCAGTATGGAATTCGGAATTACCCAGGGCCTGAAAATCTATTCCGGTGGTCTTGGCTTCCTGGCCGGGTCTCATATGCGATCTGCTTACGATCTCAAACAGAATATGATCGGCATCGGGATGCTTTGGAAATACGGATATTATGATCAGGGAAGGGCTGAAGACCAGAGCATGCAGGTAAAGCGGATCGAGAAAATGTACAACTTCCTGGAAGACACCGGGATTGAGGTTCGGGTCACCATCAACGACAACCCGGACGTTTTTGTACGCGCCTATGTCCTGAAACCCGGGACATTTGGGACGGTCCCGATTTATTTGCTGACGACGGACCTTCCCCAGAACGATTACCTTTCGAGAACGATCACGGACCAGTTGTACGATTCCAATGAGGAGACGCGGATCTCTCAGAACATTGTTCTGGGTATTGGGGGCGCCAAGGTAGTGCAGGCCCTGGGTGGGGCGGATATCTACCATCTCAATGAAGGACACGGGTTGCCGGCATTCTACCACCTGAAGGACCAGGGCGTGGACAGTTCCGGATTGGTATTTACCACCCACACTCCCGAAGAGGGTGGAAATGTAGTCCGCAATGGATACCACCTTAATAACCGGGGGTTCTTTGGAAGGAAACTCCCCGCACCGGAACTTCAGAAAGAACTGGTGGGTGAGAACCTGAACTATACCGTGGCAGCCATCCGCCACGCCAAAAAGTCCAATGGGGTTTCCAGGCTCCACGGTAAAGTAGCCCGAGGCATGTGGAAGCCTTACGGTCTCGAAGAAAAGATTTTTCACATCACGAATTCTCAACACCCCGGATTTTGGACAGACGAGGAGCTGCACAAGGCATTCGGCAAGGAGAACAGCAGGGCGTTCCGAAAGCGCAAGGAGGCTTTGAAAAAAGACCTGTTCGATCTGGTGCTTGACCAGACCGGAAAGCTATTCGACCCCCGGGTACTCACCATAGTCTGGGCCAGGCGCTTTGCCGGTTATAAAAGGGCCGACCTGCTCCTGCACGATTTTCCCAGGTTTACGGAAATGATCCGCAAAGCGGACCGGCCGGTACAGATAATCTGGGCGGGGAAACCCTATCCCAAAGACTACGGGGCTATCAACATTTTCAACAGGCTGGTACAGGTGAGCAAAGAGTTACCAAACCTTGCGGTCCTGACGGGCTATGAAATGACGTTGTCAAAAATGCTTAAATGCGGATCCGATATCTGGTTGAACACCCCCAGGATCACCCGGGAAGCCTCCGGAACGAGCGGGATGACAGCGGCCATGAATGGATCTCTCAACCTGACGGTAAATGATGGTTATCCTTCCCGTGAGGCAGAGATAGATGAATTGG
>CBDUBB010000405.1:0-2212 GCA_965365265.1 uncultured Flavobacteriaceae bacterium | reverse complement strand
CTCTGATACACCACCTGCGGCAGACAGGGCGTACTTCACATAGAAATCCTGTATGCTTCTGAGCTCATTCAGATCCCAGCCTCCCGTAACCCTGCCGTCGGGATCCCGTCCTTCCAGGGTGTACCAGAAAATCTGCCCCAGGGCTGTGGCATCAGGGCCCAGTTTTGGATTGACCCCCTCGGGCAAAAGACCGGAGGGCAGGGAATTCAGCTTTTCCAGGATGCGACTGCGGGACCAGTAGAATTCCACATCTTCTTCAAAAATGAGGTAGATGCTCGAAAAACCAAACATAGAAGAACTCCGAATGGTCCGTACCCCGGGAATCCCCAGCAGGGAGGTGGTCAGGGGGTAGGTGATCTGGTCTTCAATATCCTGCGGACTGCGGCCGGGCCATTCGGTAAAGACAATCTGTTGGTTTTCGCCAATATCCGGAATGGCATCCACGGCTACCGGATTAGAAGGAAGGATGCCCGTATCCCATTTAAAGGGGGCATGTACGATTCCCCATCCCACAAAGAGCAGCAGCAGCAAAAGGGCTACCAGCTTATGGTCTATAAGGAATTTGATTGCTTTGTTGAGCATACAATTTGATCGTTAAACATTTAGAATTGGTGTCGAGGGAAATCCTCCCTCGGCAGTTTACCGGATACAACTTCCGTTGCCCGGGAATTCTAAAGGTTCAAAATCAAATCAGGAAAGTCTGGTGAAGGACCTGTACATCCCATATCAGGGGTGGTGGCGTATATTCCCGGTAACCGGGAGAACTACGCTGACTCCCTTCAAACAGATTGACGTAGGAGTATACCAGTGAGGTAAGGAAGAACTGTTGTCCGAAGGTGAGCTGGTCAAAGGAAATCTTGAAATCTTCCTGCCCCTCGATTAGGATTTGTACATCCGAGCAGCACTCCATATCCATATCGATCATGGCACAATCTGTGGAGGTACTGGAAGCTGCAGGCATCATCCCACAGCTGTCGGCCTTCTCAAACAGGCTGAAATCCACGAGATGGTCCCCGCAAAAGTGCATGCCCATTGAAAAGGACATGGTGGAGAACAACAGCAACAGGGCCATAAAGACCGACCCCGATTTATGTAGCTTTTCCTTCATCTCAGGTGTAAAACTACAAAATAATTGGATTTATTGCCTTTCTTAAGAGAAGTTTGACGTTTGAAGACCAGTGGGTAGTCCCTCATTGTTAGGAAATTAGAATCCTAAAGGACCTGAAATCCCCGGGGAAATGGATGGCTCTCGTCGATCGTGATGGTATTGTACCCGTAGACCCAGGCAGCCCCTTTGATTTCTGGGAATATGGCCGGATAGTCCCCTACCTTTCCTTCCCCCAGGACGCGGCCCTCGAACTTCGAGCCGATATAACTCTCATGGATAAAAACCTCCTGGGGGCTTAACCTGCCCTGTTTTACCCACTGGGCCATCCGGGCCGACGTACCTGTACCACAGGGGGAGCGGTCGATGGCCTTGTCCCCATAGAATACCGCATTGCGAGCGGTAGCCCCTTCAGAAACCGGTTTCCCGGTCCATAGGATATGGCTCACCCCGTTGATATTTGGGTCTTCCGGGTGCACAAACCGCCCCGGGTACTTTTGGTTGATCGCAGGCCGCAATTGCTGGCTGTACCGGATCAGGTCAGCGGCAGAATGCGCAGCCAGGTCAGGGAAATGCTCCTGAGGATCCACAATGGCATAGAAATTACCTCCATAAGCCACATCAACTTTGAGGCTGCCCAGGTGAGGGCTGTCCACCTCCAGGCCTTCTGCGATCAAAAAGGAAGGAACATTGGCAAGGGCAACCCAGGTCACCTTGCCGCCCTCCTTCCCGTATCGGACACGCACCAGGCCGGCAGGGGTCTCCAGGCGGACCTGCCCCGGCTGTTTAGGACGGATCAGGCCTTCCTCGATCCCAATGGTTATCGTTCCAATGGTGCCGTGCCCGCACATAGGCAGGCAGCCGCTGGTTTCAATGAACAGGATCCCGAGGTCGTTTTCCGGGTCTGAAGGCGGGTAAAGGATACTGCCGCTCATCTGGTCATGGCCCCGGGGCTCAAACATCAGTCCCTTCCGGATCCAATCATAGTCCTTCATGAAGTGCAGCCGTTTTTCCCGCATGCTGCGCCCCTTCAGTTCGGGACCTCCTTCGGCCACTACCCGGACCGGATTTCCCGCCGTGTGGCCATCTATGCATTTAAAGACATGT
>CBDUBB010000404.1:0-2224 GCA_965365265.1 uncultured Flavobacteriaceae bacterium | reverse complement strand
CGTTCGGCATCCGACCATCGGGCGAAGGAGTACACCCGGTGATCATAGGTCGGGGTGTGATCCTTGTTAAAATAGTGCAGGTCTTCATACCGGCCCATCAGTGCCTCGCTCTCAATCACAAAATTCAAAAGCCTTTTGTAGAAATCGCGCAGGGACTGCTCGCCGGGCAGGGAAGCGCCTCCATCGAAGTTTTTGTCATTCATCCACCTTTGGTGGTGGGGCACGCCTATATAGTCAAAGATGGACGTTCGGGAAGGTTTCCCGAACCCGGCATCCTCCGCCCCCGGTTCACCTACCTCCTGCCCGAAATAGATCATGGTCGGAGAGGTGCTCAAGGTGGCTGAAACCACCATGGCAGGCTTGCCTTTTTCGGCATCGCCGGCAAATTCCGGGCTTGCAATCCGCTGTTCATCGTGGTTTTCGAGAAAATGGAGCATGTGATGCTCTATGTCCATCAGCCCCTTCTGAACCACTGGAATATGGTCCGTCCAGCCATACCCTTTTATAATGTGTTTCAGACTGTCGTAGAGTTCCACCTTATCGTAGAGGTAGTCCATCTTTCCTTTATGGATGTACTCACGGTAGAGGTCCGGGTTATAAACCTCCGCGAGCAAAAACGCCTCAGGGTTTTTCATTTTGATGTGGGAATTCAGGTAACTCCAGAATTCCACGGGAACCATCTCGGCCATATCATACCGGAATCCATCTACCCCGAATTCCAGCCAGTACAAGACGATGTCTCTGAATTTTTCCCAGGTCCCGGGCACGTCACGGCCCTTCCAGAATTCATAGTGGACCCTGTAATCTTCATCGCTGTATTCCTCGGGAAGGGTATCAAAATCATGGCCCCCGTCAGGGCGAACGCCGTAATTGAGCTTGACGGTTTCATACCAGTCATTCATATCCGGGCGGGCAAGCCGGGATCCGTTCCCCGTCCACTTGGCGGGGTTTTCGTCAAAGGAATGGTCTGCGAGCGGGTGGGGCATTCCACCAAGGGGCTGATACCCGTCCCTCCATAGAGGGACTTGAAAGGCTTCCCCCGGGATGTAATAAAAATCATTCTGGCGGGCATAGGCCACGCTGGTATCATCTCCGTCCCCAAAAGGGGAACTGCCCGAAGGAGTGGATGCCCCCTCGTAGTTTCTGGCCACATGGTTGGGCACGATATCGATCAGCACCCTCAGCCCGGCTTCATGAGTTCTTTCTACCAGGGCCCGGAATTCCTCCAGGCGGTTTTCCGGGTTGAGCGCCAGGTCCGGATTGACGTTGTAGTAATCCTTTACCGCATAGGGAGAACCTGCACGTCCCTTTACCACATCCGGGTCATCCTCGGTAATGCCATATGCAGTGTAGTCCGTGACCAGGGCGTGATGCGGAACCCCGGTGTACCATATATGGGTAACCCCCAGATCCCTGATCTCACTAAGGGCCTTTTCGGAAAAGTCCGCAAACTTGCCGACGCCATTCTCCTCCAGGGTGCCCCAGGGTTTATTGGTGGTCTTCGTGTTTCCAAACAAGCGGGTAAATACCTGGTAAACGACTTTCTTCCGGGATGTCTTCATGTGGGGTTCCTTCATTTTTTCCGCTGGTTTTTCTTTTTCAGGGCCGCAGGCAAAAAGGAAAAGGGCTGCCAGCGTATAGCTATGGATAGGTTTCATGGGGTTGCTTTACATGGTTGTAAATATAAACGCTCCGGGGCCATCCAGTGGTAAACGTTCCGCCCAGTTTATGGTTTCGTCGGTAAGGACATTCCTTAGCGTGACCCCTTCAAGGCCCAGTTCCTTAAAGCGGTCCAGAGGAAGGCTGACCGGATCTTCGTTTTTGTTGAGAATCACCACGACAGTCTGTTTTTCATGGGACCGCACCAACAAATATACCCCGTCTTCGGGGGCAAAATGGACCAGGTCCCCTTCCTGAATGGCCGGGCTTTGCTTCCTGAAATGTAAGATCCGCCTGAGGTATTCCTGCATACCCTTCTCCACCTCAGTGAGTCCCTTCCCCGTAAACCCGTTTTTGGGATCCCCTGCCCAGCCTCCGGGAAAGTCCGTACGAATGAGCCCGTGATCCCCGGGCTTTTCCGAATTCTGCATCAGCAGTTCCGTCCCGTAATAAATCTGGGGGATGCGGGGGGTGGTGAGAATAAATGCCAGGGCCATCTCCGTAAGGCTGACTGATTCTCCCAGCTGTGTAAAGAGGCGGTCCATGTCATGGTTATCCCCGAAAA
>CBDUBB010000403.1:0-2242 GCA_965365265.1 uncultured Flavobacteriaceae bacterium | reverse complement strand
CGACGGGTCAAAACCAGCTCCCCTGTATTATTGAGGTCCCCGATAAAATTGACACTGTATTTGGGACTGTAATAGAAGAGCTTGGGCTGCAAAACATAGAGCTCATTATCGGGGGAGAAACCCGCCCCACCGGTAATATTCCCAAACCAGAAGCTCTCTTTTCCTTCCTTCAGTTTAATGTTCAGCGCCACGTTATCCTGGTTGTTCCGGACCCCGCTGAGCTGTCCCACTTCGGAATAATTCCGCAGTACCTGAATTTTATCCACGGCCTTGGAAGGTATGTTCTTTGAAGCCAGTTTGGTATCCCCGTCAAAGAAATCCTTGCCATTGACCATCAGCTTGTTGACCACCTTGCCTTCCACTTCGATCTGCCCATCCTCATTGATCTCCACCCCGGGCAATTTTTCCAGTACGTCCTCCAGCTTCCGTTCCGATCCGTTCTTAAAGGAATCTGCATTGTAAATCAGCGTATCTCCCCTGACGGTTACCGGCATTTCGTAGACGAGTTCAACACCATCGAGGACATTATCTGACTGAAGGACATATTCTTTGCTGAGATCACTCTCTTTGGTCGAGAGGAGCTCCTTGAGGGTTTTCATGCCCACATAACTGATCTGAATTTCGAAAGTGCCATTCTTTCCCAGGTCCAGGGAAAACCGCCCTTCTGAATCCGTAATGCCATATGCCTCGAGGGCGCTGGTTGCCTTGTCTATGGCAATCACATTGGCCGATTCCAGGGGCTCGTTCAGACTATCCCTGACCACTCCCTCAAGGCGGACCTGAGCAACAGCTGCCGCAGATACAAGAAGTAGCAGGCAAAATAAGAGGTATTTTAAGGACATGTGCGGGTGGAACATTTAAAGGGGGCGAACGGTTCAGGCTTAGCTCCGCCTTCTGCCCCTGCTGTCCCTCATCTCACGCATTTTCTCGTGAACGGTGGCGCGGTAATCCTTCTTGGTTATTTCCTTCCCTTTATCCGGAGCTTCGATTTTCAGTTCCTCCTGTGGATTCATTACAATCTTGGAACATAGGATGGTCGTATTCCCGGCACTGACTTCCAGAATAAGTCCCGGGAGTCCCCAGTATTCGCCAGGCCCGTGCCCCACAGGGATTTGAGGACAATACCACGCCTCGACCTGAACAAGTTCAAAATCAGGGCCTTCGGACTCATCCCCCTCAGCCTCCTCCGCATTAGGTGCCCGCAGATCGTTCCAGGAGAAGTCATACCAGGTAAGTTCCTGTTTTGGTACCACAGCAGTAGCTTTAAAACAGGTATACTGCCCTATCTGTTTGGATTCGGTACCCATTTTCCATTTCACGGTCAGCAGGCTGTCCCTGATCAGGAATCGTTTTCCATAGAATTCCTGGCTCTGTACCAGTTTGTTCTTACGGATATCCTTGTAGCGCCGTCCCGGGGTGAAATTCTTCCCCCAGGTATCTGTGGCACCTGACATGGCGTCCAGCTTGTCCTCTTCGTAGAATACGGACTCTTCACGGTTGAAATTCAGAATGTAGGTCTTTTCCAACCTGTTCTTCAGGCGTTCCTGAACTTGCTTTTTCTCGGCTTCACTGAGCCGGGCACCCCATCTTCCAAGCTCCATTTTGGTTTTGGAAAAATAGTAAGCCTGGCCCTGAAACTCCTGAGTGGGGGGTGAATAGACGGGTGCCAGAGCGGCTGCCAGTAGGATTCCTAGTTTAATGAGCATTGTTTTCATGGCCAAAAGAAAGATGTGGTTGTTTTGTTTAACGAATATAATATATGTTTAAACAATGTGTTGCGGTTTTGTTAAAACTTTAACACCGCCTCCATAGGTGCCGGAGCCGAACCGAATGGGAGCAACTTCTATTTTGCTTTAAACACTTGAAGCCCCTTGCCAAAAAATCCGTAAATTATCTGTAAATAAAGAGGGGGTTGCCAATCCGGTCAATGGGATTCGCCTAACTAAAAAGGCTGTTCTTCGAGGTTTTCGAGATGCCGGCCTTACGTCCCCGAATAAGTATCGAAACCTGCACAAAATGACCCAAAACAAAAGACTGTTCAAATTCCTGATCGCTGTATTTATCCTGCTGCTGATTCCCCTGATCAGCATGCAATTTTCCTCAGAGGTAAACTGGACCCTGATGGATTTTGTGGTGATGGGTGCCTTATTACTCGGTACAGTTATCTTCCTTGAAGTGGTCCTCAGGACCGTCTCAAAACGGGATATCCGTATTGCGCTCATTGCACTGATCCTGTTTAAGG
>CBDUBB010000402.1:0-2256 GCA_965365265.1 uncultured Flavobacteriaceae bacterium | reverse complement strand
CGGTTTGCATCGACATTGCGATTAGCAAATAAGCCGGCCGACTGAAAAAAATCGCCTACACAATCCGGATTGAAGGAGTCGTCATACCTGCCGATTCCTATTTTAGTACGCAGGGGGCGGGAAAGCTCCACGATTAGCCGGGCTGCCGCCTTGCGGCTATCGGTAAATGCTTTTTGGGTGTTTGCTGACGGAGCCAAAAAAGAAAGGGTCGCGGGTTGCGGGTTGTTCCCTGTGCTGTAAATGGTCCGCTGATCGTGTAGGTTGAAGCAAAAATGAGGCTTGAATTCCTCGTAGGCCTTTCTCAGGATTCTGCTCTCCGGCTGGCTTTGCCTTTGGGCATCCCGGTTCAGGTCCACCTGATTTGCATTCTGACGGGTGTAGGCCAGGGCACCATCCGGGTTCAACATCGGAATAAGCAGGAACTCGAAAGCCTCTAAATACTGTCTCCCCCATTTTGAGTGCAACCCATTGACAAGATCGAGCACGGCCTTGGTGGTGGTGGATTCATTCCCGTGCATCTGGGACCACATCAGCACCCGGGTTGGGCCCTGTCCCAAATGCACACCAAAAACCGGCCTTTTTTGAACGGAATTCCCCAGCACCCTGAACGCTGCTCGTGAAAGCCTGCTGATCAAAAATGCCTCCAGCTTTTCCGGTGGTAAATACCTCCCTCGAATTCCGGATACCCTGATGCTTTCAAAGGCTGTACGTGCCGACATGGGGATTGGGTTTCCACAAAGTTAGGTCCTATTTACGTTACAGATGTAATTTCTTATGTTACATTTGTAATCAGAAATACGGCAAGTATTTCTATAAGCAGTTACTTTTGTAAACAAAATTTTATTTTGGATTCCAATATTCTTTTTATCAGCTATTTATGATTCTCTATCTAACTCTTTTGTTTACTTAAAGGATATGGATTTGAGTGATTGGAGGCTTCGATTAATTGAATTTTAAACCTTTTATTTTACCATGGTAAACACAGATGCATTTCAGGAGCGCCTGGAGATCCTCCTGAAGTACTACGAGCTGAGCGCGACCGCATTTGCCGAGGAAATAGGGGTGCAGCGCTCAAGCATATCGCACCTGTTGAGCGGACGCAACAAGCCGAGTCTTGATTTTGTATTGAAGGTAGTTCAGCGGTTCCCCGAGGTCAATCTCTACTGGTTGCTCAACGGCAAAGGAAGTTTTCCCAAAAAAGAACACAAAGAAGCCCCGCCCTCCCCCATCCAACCTCCTTCCATTGAAAAAGGACCCTCCAGGAGCAAAAGGGAAGTTGAAAAAATAGTGGTTTTCTATTCGGACGGGAGCTTCAGGGAATACCTTCCACATTGAATGACCAGGGTAACCGGCCGAAGTCGTATCTTTGACGCATGAGATTTCTTCTGATTTTCAGCCTTCCGATCCTGATGGGAAGTTGCAATCCCCCTTCCAGAAACTGCACTGATTTCCACGAAGGCACTTTTCGCTTCAATGCCATAATAGACGGGGTAGAACAAACAACCGTATTTACACGCACAAAAGGCCTGGAGGTTTCGGAGTACCTGGGAAAAAAGGATTCAGCCAGTATCCGCTGGGTCAATGATTGCGAATATATCGTGACCAACCTGAACCCCAGGACCAGGGCCGAGGAAAAGCCGATACACATGAAAATCCTGTCCACCACCGATAACTCCTATACCTTTGAGTACAAGTTGGTGGGGAGCTCCAAAAGTTCCCGCGGCACGGTATATAAAATAGACTGATATGCTGGATTTATTTAGCAGCCCGGATGCCTGGGTAGCCCTGCTTACCCTGACCTTTCTGGAAATTATACTGGGGATTGACAACATCATCTTCATATCAATCGCCGCGGGCAAACTGCAGGAAAAACAGCGCAGGAAAGCCACCAATTTAGGCCTGGTACTCGCCATGGGATTGCGGATACTCCTGCTTTTCGGGATCACCTGGCTCACCTCCCTTAAAAAGCCTTTCTGGTTTTTCAGCGAGTCTTGGATTGAAGGGGCTGTAAGCGGACAGGCCCTTATCCTCTTCAGTGGCGGCCTTTTCCTGCTCTACAAGAGCACCAAGGAAATTCATGAAAAAGTAGAAGACCGGGGGCACGACGAACGGGCGATCAAAGAATCCCGGTCCACCTCACTCTGGAATGCCATCCTGCAGATCACGGTGATCAATATTGTCTTTTCCTTTGATTCCATACTGACGGCCATCGGGATGACCAACGGTATCTCCCCCGACCCAAACGATGCGCTGATC
>CBDUBB010000401.1:0-2263 GCA_965365265.1 uncultured Flavobacteriaceae bacterium | reverse complement strand
AAACCGATACAGCACTACCTTGACCTCTGGGATGAGGTACGAAAGAAGACCCTTGAGGGCCTTAAAAAAAGAGATGATGCCTGGTTTGCTTCGGATATCGAAGAAGGGATCAACCACCACTGGGCGTGGTTCCACGTCCTGGAGCACATGGCCGCCCATATGGGGCAGATCGCCCTGGTGAAAAAGAGGCTGCCTCAGTAATTGAAACTTAGGTCGATTATGAAAATAACGCTCGTATTCTTCAGCCTGATCTTTGCGAATCTGCTCTTCGCCCAGGAGAAGGCCATTAAGATCAGCAGTTCCACCTCTGAAAAGGAAGTCATCATAAAAGAAAACAAACGGATAAAAATTAAGACTGTTGACGGGCAGAAGATTTCCGGACGGTTTCATATTGACCATAACAAGGCCATAGTAATCAAGGACCAACGAATAGCACTTTCCGACATTGAAAGCTTGAAACGGAATCCATTGTTCCTTTCAATTTTTGGAAGTGGCTTCCTGATCTATGGAGGGGCGCTTACGGTGGGAATGGGGGCGATTATAGGAATGTTTGTCGAGGCAAGCGGATTTTTGCTGGCCATACCGGGGGCGGCCATGATTTATGCAGGTATTAAATCCCCCAATATCCTCAAAAATTATAGCGCGGATGGGAACTGGGAATTTGAACTCATTACGCTCACACAGCCAACCCCTCAGTAAGTATTTCACCCAGGGCCTTATTCCCGGGCTACCCCCACCATGGTGACGGGTCCTTATTTAAAGAACGAATAAGACTCAGAATACCACTGCCCATATATTCATGAACCAGTGGTAATGTAATACTACTTTAAAATGCACTTACGAGAACTTCTGAAAAACAAGAGTATTTTGACCTCCCTGATCACCGGATTGATTTGCGGGGCATTATCCTATTGGTTTCAGCCCTATAATGACAGATTCGTCCTGGGGATGGACATTTACATTTTAATGGGCCTATTGACCTTCCTGGCCTCGCTGCTGATTGGGCTAGCCTTTATAAAACCCGGATTTATAGTTCCGCTTTATCTGTGTGTTGGGTTTGTGGCCTCCGTTATGGGAAGGATTTTTTACGATATTACCTTCATAGAAAAATCCCACCACAACCTGTGGCCTCTGGAAATCCTTTTCGTTCTGGGAGTGATCCTCCCCGCCTCCCTTGCCGGCTCCCTTATTGCATATCTCATCTACAAACTAAGAAGGTGAGAGCTGCCCGTCATTGAGTCGTCCGCGATTTGTCCCGATGTCCTCGCCTAAATTTCCTATTTTAGTCAGGATTGAATAATCCCGGAGGTGCCGCCGCACAGGTGGCTTGCCCAGCAAAAGCCATTATAAGTGGCTGCAATCCGGACCTGTTGTACCATCGGTTCTGTATTCCTCCCAGGGAATATCCCCGGGGTTTAAAATAACATCCTTATGAACGTACTGATCGGCACCATGAAAAAACAAGGCAGATTGCTCCTCTTTTTAGCTGTACTCCTCGCCCCTTTGCTGACGGCAAGGGCCCAGACGACGGTAAAAGCGGTTCCCATTTTCGAAAACGGGGAAGCCCAGGTAGTCCCGGCCTTTGAAGATCCCGACACATGGATCCGGCAGGATCTGTGGGTTGAAACAACCTTCGATACGGACGGGGACGGAGACCCCGACAGAATGCACGTAAGTGTGACAAGGCCCCAACAAACGGAATCCGAAGGGCTTAAACTACCTATCATCTATGTTTCCAGTCCTTATTTTGCCGGGATGGCACCCTTTGTCAACGGATTGTTCTGGGATGTCAGGCATGAACTGGGGGAAGCAGCCAAAACAGAGCGGGTACATCCCGAAGTCGTTCGGACAGGAAAAAGACCCGTCATTTCAAATTCACATATTGAAAAATGGGTGCCCAGAGGGTATATCGTAGTACACTCATCATCTCCCGGAACGGGTCTATCAGAAGGGTCACCCACCGTTGGCGGCCCCAATGAATCCCTGGCCCCGAAAGCGGTTATCGAATGGCTGACCGGGAGCAGGCCCGGGTATACCTCCCCTGACGGGGAGGAAGAAGTGGAAGCGTACTGGTCTACCGGAAAGGTGGGGATGACGGGGACCTCCTATAACGGAACCCTTGCCCTGGCTGCCGCAACCACGGGAGTGGACGGGCTTGAAGCAATAATACCCATCGCCCCCAACACCTCCTACTACCACTACTACCGGTCCAATGGCCTGGTACGGTCCCCGGGCGGGTATCTGGGGGAAGATATCGACGTGC
>CBDUBB010000400.1:0-2270 GCA_965365265.1 uncultured Flavobacteriaceae bacterium | reverse complement strand
TCTTCTTCGAGCAGGGCTTCGAGGCCGCGAACCTCGATGAGGTGGCCCGCCTGGTACTTCGTTACGGGGAGCTCATCAGGGGGATGCCCAATTACCTGAGCGTGCACGCCGGGGGCATCCTTATCAGCGAGAAACCGATCCACTGGTTTTCGGCTACCCACCTGCCTCCCAAGGGGTTTGCCACCACCCAGTTCGACATGGTGATCGCCGAGGATGTGGGGCTTTACAAGTTTGATATCCTGGGCCAGCGCGGACTTGCCAAGATCGAGGAGGCCCTGCAAATCGTCCGGGAAAACCAGCCGGAGGCTTTCAAAAGGATCGATATCCACGATATTTCCCGGATCAAGGCGGACCCCAAAATCAACCAGATGGTTAAGTCCGCCCAGTGCATGGGGTGTTTCTATGTGGAATCCCCTGCCATGCGGATGCTTTTGCGCAAGCTGGAAGTGGACAATTACCTTGGCCTGGTGGCGGCCAGTTCCATCATCCGCCCCGGGGTGGCCAAAAGCGGGATGATGCGGGAGTACATCCTGCGCCATCGCAATCCCGAACGCGTCAAAGAAGCCCATCCGGTGTTGCTGGAGATCATGCCGGACACCTACGGGGTAATGGTCTATCAGGAAGACGTGATCAAGGTAGCCCATTATTTTGCGGGGCTCAGCCTGGGGGAGGCCGATGTACTCCGGAGGGGGATGAGCGGAAAGTTCCGCTCCCGGGATGAGTTTGAACGGGTCCGGGCAGCTTTTATAGCAAACTGCCGCAAAAAGGGATATTCAGAATCCCTGATTTCTGAAATCTGGCAGCAGGTCGCCAGTTTTGCGGGGTATGCCTTTGCCAAGGGACATTCCGCCTCTTATGCGGTGGAGAGCTATCAAAGCCTGTTCCTCAGGGCTTACCACCCCCTGGAATACATGGTAGCTGTGCTAAACAACGGCGGAGGTTTTTACAGGACTGAACACTATGTGCATGAAGCCCGGATGCTGGGGGCGACCATCCATGTGCCCTGCATCAACCGTTCCGGGATGGTAAACCGGATTGAGGGAAAGAACATCTACCTGGGGTTTATGTACCTGAAGGACCTGGAATCCCGGGTTGTGGAACGGATTATCAGGCAGCGTGAAGCGGAGGGGCCTTTTGCCAGCCTGGAGGACTTTCTGGACCGGGTCCCCATTTCCATTGAGCAGCTCAGCATCCTGATCCGTATCGATGCCTTCCGGAACACGGGAGGGGAGAAACACCGGTTGCTCTGGCAGGCCCATATGCTGCTCTCCAGGGGGAATCCGATTGAACACCCCCGCCTCTTCCCGCCCCAGCACTCCAACTATAAGATTCCGCAGCTGCAAAGTACCCGCCTGGAGGAGGCCTTTACCGAACTGGAACTGCTGGGGTTTTGCCTTTGCAGCCCCTTTAGGCTGCTCGCCCAGCCCCCGGCCAACCAGTACTGCAGCAGGCACCTGCCCGATTTCCTCGAGAGGAACATCGACATCTATGGCTATCTGGTAACGGTCAAGAACACCAAAACCCACAGTGGGAAACGCATGCATTTTGCCACGTTTATCGACCAGGAAGGCGAGGTTTTTGACACGGTGCTCTTCCCCCCGGTGGCAACCAGGTATTCTTTTAGGGGGAAGGGGATTTACCGCCTTTACGGGAAGGTTGTGAGCGAATTTGGGTTTCTGAGTATTGAGGTAGTGAAGATGCAAAAACAGGACTATGTTCCGGACCCCAGGTATGCAGAAATGAAGACAGCTTCCCGCCTGTTGCCGAAGCGTCAGGGAAGCAGGCGTACCCCGTCTCCCAGGCCTGTTTCCAAAGACTCCGCTTCCCGCCCAATCCGCTCGCGGTAGGCGGCCGTAAGGTGGGAGATTACTTCCTGCACAGCCCCTTTCCGTACCAGATTCAGGCTGCACCCGCCGAATCCGCCTCCCATGATCCTGGCACCTGCCACATCGGGATGGGACATAGCCGAATCCACCAGAAAATCCAGCTCCGGGCAGCTTACCTCGTAGAGATCACGCAATCCCTCATGGGTTTCAAAAAGCAGGGTCCCAAGGGTCTGAACATCGGAATGCCGCAATGCATCTACTGCTTTCAGAACCCGTGAATTCTCTTCGATCACATACCGGCATCGGTTCGCGACAGGTATTGACATTTCATGACGGACCGCTTCGAGCTGTTCCGGATTTGCATCCCTCAGGGAACGGATTTCCGGAAAATTACCCCGGAGGATTGAAACCCCCTGCCGGCATTCTTCCCGCCTCCGGTTATAG
>CBDUBB010000399.1:0-2303 GCA_965365265.1 uncultured Flavobacteriaceae bacterium | reverse complement strand
ACTTTGAACCTTAAACGTAAAACGACTGCGTTCCCTGCCAGCTCCAATTACCCTCGTATGCCCAGTTCCACCACCTCCAGGTCTTTGATATCCTTCCCGTCAATTACGAACCGCAACATGGTACGCACCTTGTGGAAACCCACCTTTCCGCAGGCCCCGGGGTTCATATGCAGCAAGTTAAAGCGTTTATCGTACTGAACCTTCAGGATGTGCGAATGCCCACAAATAAAAAGATTGGGCGGGTTTTGCTGCATTACCCCCCGCACGCCTTCCCTGTACCTCCCGGGATATCCTCCTATGTGCGTGATCCAAACCTCCACCCCTTCACACCTAAAGCGATTGTTCAAAGGGAATTCCCTTCGGATCAGATCTCCGTCTATGTTGCCATAAACCGCCCTGACGGGTTTAATTTCTTTTAAGGCATCAGTAACCTCAAGGGAACCGATATCCCCGGCGTGCCAAACCTCATCGGCCTCTTTGGCATAGGTAAGGATGCGGTCATCCATATGGCTGTGCGTATCGGAAAGAAGGAGGATTTTGGTCATTCATCAAAAATCAGGCACAAAGATAGGAACCAGCTTACAGTCCGAAACCAATCCCTTTTAAAATCCGCAAAAAGGATCTACTTCTTTTTTGTAACTTTCATCGATAACAGGAAGGGCTCATGGCCTTTTAACGGAAACCTTCATTGAAGGTGATAAAGGAATTCTCCCATGGTACTTCCAGAGCAACGCTCCCCTACGGCGAATGACAAAAAAATCCATAACGGTACAGGCACTGCAGCGGCAGCTGGAGATCGAAGCAGCATTGGAGCGCGTTCGGTCCCGGTCTATGGCCATGCAGTCCTCAGATGAATTAAGCGATGTACTGAGTATGCTTTTCCAGCAGTTTGACCTGCTGGGGATCGCTCCAAAAACTGCCTGGCTTACTCTTTGGAACCCGGAAGAGGACACTTTTACCTACCGGTCCACGGGAACTTCAGGACTCAGGATTCAGGGACAACAGGTGCTGGATATCAATGGAATGGATATCTGGAAGGACCTGTATGAAAAATGGAAAACCGATACTTCGGATTCGGTTGAAGTGCTTTATTATTCCAAAGAGGACCTCCAACAGCTTTTCAGCCTGATGGAGGAGACCTTCTCGGCCATGCCTGAAGGCGAACGCCTCACCCCGGAACAATTTCCCAATGGAGGTTATAGTGTGCAGGGGCATTGTAAGTTCGGCTATATTGGGTATACGCATGCCCAGGAACCTTCGGAGGAGGAAAAGGAAATCCTTACCCGCTTTGCCACGGAATTCGGACGGGTTTATCAACGGTTCCTCGATATAGAAAGAGCAGAGGCCCAGGCCCGGGAAGCCCAGATAGAGGCGGCGCTGGAACGGGTGCGGGCACGCTCTATGGCGATGCACCGAACCTCGGAACTACAGGATGTCATCAATACGGTTTACCAACAATTCCTTGAATTAGGGGTTGACATTTCCGGAGGGGCCTTTATTGCCATCAATGATGACATTGATACAGAACTCATCTGCTGGGGGGCCGGAGGCACTGCTGAATATATCGAGCGTGTTCATCTCCCTTTTATGGATATGCCCATATACACGGAAATCTTGGTGGGCATCAAAAAGGAGCCTGGTTTTTTTACAGAATCCTATTCACAAAAAGAGAAGAGGGCTTTTTTAACGGAGCTTTTTAAAATTCCGCCCTACACGGAAGCGTCTTCCGCTCATAAAAAAGAGGTGTTGTCCCGGCCGGGAGGCTATACCCGCTCTTGCTACGTGTCTGAAAACACCAGTATTTTTATAATCAACCACCATGGCAGGCCATTTTCCCAAGAAGACAATGATATCCTGAAACGGATGGGGAAGGTCTTCGAACAGACCTATACCCGCTTTCTGGACCTTCAAAAGGCGGAGGCCCAGGCGAGGGAAGCCCAAATCGAGGCCGCCCTGGAACGGGTGCGGGCCAGATCCATGGCAATGCACCACAGTTCGGAATTGGGGGATGTGGCCGCGGTCCTGTTCGATCAGTTGAATGAGTTGGTCGGTGAGCTTTGGACCTGTGGGTTTGTTCTTTGCGAAAAGGACCGGAAAGAGGATGAATGGTGGCTCAGCATGGATGGTGGTTTTACCCGTGGCTTTTTCCTGCCCAATGTGGGAGATTATACCCATGCCACCCTGTATGAGGGATGGGTAAAAGGGGATGCTTTCCGCACGGTTCAACTGGAAGGCAACTCCCTTCAGGAACATTACGACTGGCTCATGGACATCCCCACAGCCCGAAAAATCTTCGAGGACAT
>CBDUBB010000398.1:0-2323 GCA_965365265.1 uncultured Flavobacteriaceae bacterium | reverse complement strand
TGGTTACTTCACATTTGGTCGTGGCCTGGTTGGCGTCTGTCACAGTGACCTCATACGTGCCGGCCGATAATCCCGTCGCAGTAGCCCCCGTCTGAGACTGGGCATCATCCCACTGATAACTGTAGGGAGAAACCCCTCCACTTGGCGTAACCGTAGCCGATCCATTGGCGCCGCCAAAGCAGCTTACGTGAGTAGCGTTTATTGAACAGCTAAGCGGATCAGTGGTTCTACAAGGAATCTCGACACTGCATTCAGTAGTGCACCCCGCGGCGTCCTTGACGGTCACCGTATGCGTACCCGCGGTTAACTTCGTAGCAGTCTCGCCTTTTTCCCCATTGTCCCATGAATAGGTAAAGGGGGCTGTACCTCCGTTAACCTGGACTGTAGCGGACCCGTCCCTGCTGGATGTAGTACTCGCATCCCCTCCGGTGGTTACTTCACAAGTGAGAGGCTTCGGTTCTTTTATGTTGACCGAACAGGTGGTCTGACTGCCATGACAATCCGTAACGGTAACGGAATAGGTGCCAGCGGCAAGACCCTGAACTTTTCCGTCCTTGTCGTCTATGCCATTGCTCCACTCATACGTAAATGGGGCCTGACCCCCAATGATGGTGACTTCGGCCTTACCCGTAGCTTCACCCGCACAGCAGACATCCGTGCCCTTGATCGTACATTCCAGTTCACAATCTTCCTCCAGGGGAATCGGACTCGCTGAAATTGTAAAGGATAAAAACGAAAAGAGAACCCAAAAAAGGGAACTTCTAAAAGTAATTTTGTGCATGTGTTAGCAGTTTGATGGTTATGAAACATGCACAAGCAGGCAGTAATGCTGGAAAGGATGTGGGGTTGCCAGGGTCTGGTTTATACAAATCCACCCCTGGGCGTACAAAAGTTATCTTTTGCAGCAGTTAAATCAGGGCAAAATGGACAAATACAGGGGTATTATCGATGAAATGCACACAGGGAAAAATCCTGTAACTTTCTTCTTACAAATCCCGTAAGGCACTAATTAAAAGACACATACGAAATATAACATGTGAAAATCAAGCTGTTTATTCTTCAAAAATAAGGGAGGCAAATTTGACCCTTCCGTTTCGATTCACATCAGGAAATCGGGAAGCTGTTCCGGCCTTTCACAACCCAGCTGCTCCATTACCTGGTGGAGCTGGACCTTCAGGAGTTCGGCCACATGATCTCCTCCCCGGTCACCCAGGGCAGCCACCCCGTACATGAAGCCCCGGCCTAATAAGACTCCGGAAGCCCCGCAGGCCATGGCACGGGCAATATCAGGCCCGGAACGGACCCCGCTGTCCATCAGGACAGGGAGTTTTTCCCCCAAAGCGCTGCGGATTTCCTTCAGGGCCTGAATGCTGCTAGGGCCTGCATCGAGCTGGCGCCCCCCGTGGTTGGAGACGATGATCCCGTCCAGGCCCAGCCCAGCGGCTGTTTCCGCATCCGCAGCCGTACTGACCCCCTTGAGGAGCAGAACCCCTTTCCAGCGTTCGCGGATATAGGCGATCTTTTCCCTGGTCATCCGTTTTTCGAAAAACCGGTCGATGAAAGTTCCCAGTTGCGTCAGGCTGAGATTTCCGGACATATAGGGCAGCAGGTTTGCAAACCGGGGAGGCCCGTACTGAATCGTTTTTATAGCCCATCGGGGCCTGCTCACCATCTGGAGGAAATTCCCGGGAGTCATTCGGGGTGGCATGGACAATCCCCTCCGGATCTCCCGGGGGCGAAAACCAAAGGTGGGCGTATCGCACAGGAGTACCAGAACACGTATGCCCGCTGCCTCGGCCCTGTCCAGCAGGTCGTCCCGTACCCGGTCATCTGCGGGGTGGTAGAACTGGAACCACAGGTTTCCCTCGGTAAGCTCACTGATTGCTTCCAGGGAGGAAGTACTAACGGTACTGAGGATAAAAGGCAACTTCTGATTAACCGAGGCCCTGGCCAGGATTTCTGGTGCCCCGGGCCATATAAGGCCCTGCAGGCCCACAGGAGCAACCCCAAAGGGCGCATCGTACCACTGCCCGAAGAGTTCGGTTTGAAGTTGTACCCCCGAAAACGGATCGAGATACCGGGGCCTGAGTTGAACTCCCTGCAAGTCCGTCCGGTTCAGGCGAAGGTTCACCTCCCCGTTGCACCCCCCTTCCAGGTAGTCAAAAGCAAATCCCGGGATGCGCTTTCGGGCCCTCTCCCGAAGGTCTTCGACTGCCGGAAACCGGGAGTCAAACCGGATCTTGGTGGCATTCCTCATAAGCCTAAGATAGCTAAAACCGCGATTTACCTAAATGGCAACTGCCATCCTTTTGCTTTGTCTTTT
>CBDUBB010000397.1:0-2339 GCA_965365265.1 uncultured Flavobacteriaceae bacterium | reverse complement strand
ATAGGAGGAAGAATGATCTTTTCATTGGAATTGGCTTAAGGTTGCCGGATTACCTTTTGAGTTAAAAGATACTAAGAATTCAGGTTGATGATACGCCTGAGGGCAATAAACACGAGGATAAAGAGGGAGTACCCTATGAAAAATGGCAGGATGTAGGATTTCAGCCCAGATACCAGCATCAAACCGATCAAAAGCAGCTGGAAACCCAATCCGAAGGTGGATACAGCCGTCATGAGCCAGTTGGGCCACAGGAGGTCTGAGGCTGCCTGCCGGTCCAGTGCGTAGATCAATTTATCAAAAAAACCATAACAGAGCCTGTAAGCCTTAAAGAGCAGGGTGACGTTCCTCTGGTCTTCCCCGCCAAGCGCCTCGGGGATTTGGGTTTCAAAGATCCTGCTGGTAAGATCCCCCTTGCGGCGTTTGCGTAAGATTGCATAGTAATAGTTGTAAAGGGTACCCTGCAACTGCAATCCGAAAAAAGCCAGGAAGGCTATCCAGGCTGGGGTATCGGTGATCCTCCAGATACTCCATACGATCATCAGGTTGATGGCCATATCGGAGAGTGAATCCAGGAAACGGCCGGTATAGGAGGGTGTGTTTTTTACCCGGGCTAGTTCTCCGTCGGCCGCATCCAGGGCAGATTTAATAATGAGGAAACACACTGCGGCCCAATAATACCCTTTCAAAATACTCCCGACGGCCAACAGGCCTGCCAATACGAATCCAAATGTTACGTGGACCGGGGTCAGACGCGTATTTCTGAGCCAATAGGCGATCTGCCTGCCAAATGGACGGCCGTAGTCCGACAGGTCTAGGAATTGCTGGTCTGGGGGTAGCTTGGGCATAGGCCGCTTCCGCCGGATCCAATCGATTATTCCAGGGGTTGGACAGACCGGTTCCGGGGTATGCTAAAGGTAACCATTAATAATCAAGGTTCCGGGGTTGTTTGCAGGCTGATTTCATCCCTGTACCTGCGGGAAGTATTTGCTTTTCAAAGAGGACTGGTAACCACGTAGAAATTGGGGTCTACCCGGAACATATCCGGTCGCCTGTCAAAATCCCTTTCTTTCCACCGGGCTGTGGGATAAATCCACTGAGGCTCTTCGTCCAGGAACACTCTCAGGGGCATATCGAACCCTTCTACAATCTCCGTATAGCGGTACAGCAGTTTAGACCCTTCCCATCTGTATTCAAGGGTGGGGACCATGGTAGTGCGCAAATACTGGTTAAAAAAGGCCGTCAGGTCCTTGCCGGTCCGATCGCTCAGGTAGTTTTCTATCTGCTCGGTGGTCACGGTCTGGTGGTAGAAGGTTTCGTTCAGTCCGCGGAGGATGTTGCGCCACAGGGTATCATCTTCCAGCAACTGCCTCAGGGTATGCAGCATGTTGGACCCTTTGTAGTACATGTCCCCGGACCCCTCCTGATTGACCCCGTAGGGACCAATCACCGGACGGTCGTTGCGGATGTTGGCACGCGTACCGATCACATAGGCTGCCGAGGCTTCCGTGCCGTAATGGTAATCCAAATAGAGGTTTTCGGAATAGGCTGTAAATCCCTCATGCACCCACATATCGGCAATATCCCTGTATGTGATATTGTTCGCAAACCATTCATGTCCGGCTTCGTGGATGATGATAAAGTCGAATTTCATCCCCCAGCCGCTGCCGGAGAGGTCCCGTCCAAGGTACCCGTTCTGGTACCCGTTCCCATAAGTGACCGAGCTCTGGTGTTCCATCCCCAGGTAGGGAACCTCCACCAGCTTGAAACTGTCCTCGTAAAAAGGGTATGGGCCAAACCAGTGTTCAAAGGCCTCGAGCATCATCGGGACCTGCCGGAACTGATCCTTTGCTTTTTCAAGATTCTCAGGCAGGACGTAATACTCCAGATCCAGGGTGCCTTTTTCCCCCTCGTAGGTATCCCCGAAATGCGTGTAATCCGCTATGTTCACATTCACCCCGTAGTTGTTGATGGGGTTGCTTACAAACCAGTGGAACGTACGGGTCGAATCCATTTCGGTCACCTTTCTCAGGCGGCCGTTAGAGACGTTCATCAGGGGTTTGGGGACGGTTACCCGAATGGCCATGCTGTCCACTTCGTCGTACATATGGTCCTTATTAGGCCACCAGACACTGGCGCCGAGCCCCTGGCAGGAGGTGGCTGCAAAAGGCAGGCCGCGGCTGTCCGATTTCCAGGAAAACCCTCCGTCCCAGGGTGCCCTGACAGCTTCCCGCGGTATTCCGGCATAGTGCACTTCAACTTCTTCAAATGTACCCGGGTTCTGCGGTTTTTGGAGGTGGATGAAATAGGCATTTCCATCTCTTTCAACGGGCAATTCACGC
>CBDUBB010000396.1:0-2352 GCA_965365265.1 uncultured Flavobacteriaceae bacterium | reverse complement strand
ACCTGGTCGTTGCCCTTGCCGGTGGCGCCGTGGGAAATGGCATCGGCGCCCGTTTCGTCGGCGATCTCGACCAGACGTTTGGCGATCAGGGGACGTGCAATGGAGGTGCCTAGCAGGTATTCGCCTTCGTACACGGCGTTGGCCCGAAACATCGGAAAGACATAATCGCGGACGAACTCCTCGCGCAGATCCTCGATGTAGATCTCCTTTATCCCCGCCTGCTGCGCCTTGGCCCTTGCCGGCTCCACTTCGCCTCCCTGACCGATATCGGCGGTAAAGGTTACGATCTCGCACCCGTACTGCTCCTCCAGCCACTTGAGAATAATGGAAGTGTCCAGGCCGCCGGAATAGGCGAGCACCACTTTTTTTACATCAGGCGATGACATGAAACTTGCTCCAGAATAGCTACCCGACAATACGGGATGTTGGTTGAAAATTTAATCGTTTCGTGCCGTCCCTGTACCATGACTGCCTCACCGGCGTTGCCGACGCCAGGAATCCACGATGGCGTCGACATCCAGGTCACCAGTATCCTTTTTCCAGTTGTCGTAGAAATCGATATCCGTGCTGTTGGGCACAGGGTCGGGTGGGTAAAACTGGAAACGGGTGGGTACAGGCACGGCATCTCCCATGGCCATGGCCTCACCTCGCCCCATCGATGAGAGCGTGGTCACCAGACTGGCCTCGGCACCCGGCACCAGGTCCCTGATGTATCTCTGATCATCGGGATTGGTCACACGCAGACATATGAAATTGCCGCACTGGGCAAGCACCGTCTCCGATAACTCATGGGGACGCTGACTGACAACGGCAAGCCCGACACCATACTTCCGCCCTTCTTTTGCGATCCTCTCCATGGAACGCCTGGTTCCCTCGTACTCTGTACCCGAAGCCCTCGGAATATAGGCATGCGCCTCTTCGCACACGAGCAGGATGGGAAACTCCCGGGACCTGGGATTCCAGTAGTTGAATTCAAAGGCCAGCCTGCCCACCTGGGCCGAAACGGTGGGCCTGACATCGAACGGCACCCCGCTGAAATCGATGATGGAAATCTGCCGTTTCGGTTCCTGCAGGCCGACGAAGTCACGCAGGAGATCCGCCAATGTCTCGGACGAATTGCGACGTCTTGGTTTGAACAGGAAATCGTAACGCACATCGTTGAGACGCGCCTGCAGCTTGATCAGAAACTCATCGAACTGGCCGTGGAGCGGACCCCTGACCTTACCGAAATTGGTGACCTGTTCATTGGCCAGCCTGAACTGCTCGAACAGCTCCTCCATGGAAAAATAGACCGGAGAATCAATGGTGATGGTCACGCCTTCCATCCCGATATTGGATTGTTCACGGAGCTTCAGCAGCACCTCCCGCAGGAAAGCCACATGGGTGGTTGCGTTTTCGTCGCTACGGTCCACCAACAGATCCACCAGCTCGGCATAGGTCAACAGCCAGTAAGGAATCTCCAGCTCACGGGCATCCAGGGCCCGGTAGACATTCTCGGAAAATGCCGACCGGCGCTGTCCATCCGGTTCCGTCCAGACATACTCCCCATGGAGATCGAGCAGAATGATGTGGGCGTTGGGCATGGTTTCCACGGTACGCTGCAGTATGCTGGCCACACCCCAGGACTTCCCCGATCCCGACTGCCCCAGTATCGCCAGATGCCGGCCGAAAAGCGGTGAGGGATCCAGGCACACATCCACCGAGGGCAGGGAAGGCAGGTAGCCCAGATAAAAACCCATGAAGCGGTGCTTTTCGAACAGGGCATCGATCTCGGATGCCCCCACGGCATGCACTGCGGCACCGGGAATGGGATAGTTGACGATGCCCCGGCTGAAATGTCCCTCTTCATCCAGTTCCCCGAGCGGCACGAGGGACAAAAACCCCCGGTTCACCTGTCGGCGAACCGAATCGGTGGCCTTCAAGCCCAGTGTGACACGTACGGACTTCTCCTCCTGACTGGCCCGCACCACCATGGCAATCACCCGCACCCCGGGCTGGCGAACCATGACGTAAGAACCGATGCGCCCGACATGCACCAGCTTCCCCTCGATTTCGATTATCGGAAAGGGCTCCGTATCATCCAGCGTCAGCATCACCTCCATCTGCCCTTCCTGGACCTCCGTGATGCTGCCGATGAGGGTTTTGCCTGGTTTTGCCATGATTGACTCCTAAACCCGCAACCTTCGGCGGACTTGTCGGGCCGGTTAACAGGCCCTAAGAACCTCCTCCCAGGAAGCCCCACAATGCGGATGCAAAGGCCTCCGGTTGTTCCGCGTATACCCAGTGTCCCGCCCCCGGAATCGTGCGCAGCCGGGCATGGGGAAACAGGGTCTTGATCCTCCTGTAGTGCTG
>CBDUBB010000395.1:0-2364 GCA_965365265.1 uncultured Flavobacteriaceae bacterium | reverse complement strand
CAGTACAAACCCGAGGGTTGTGAAATACCGGGAACAGGGGGATGAGATCTTAAAACGCATGGCCCGGTCCCTTGAAAAGGAAGACCTCGCTGATGTCAAGGCCCTGATCGAAGAACTTGAAATCGCCTGCCCTGTTTCCGGATCCCGGAACTGGACGGACGTCAAGCAATTCAACCTGATGTTCGGCACCCGCCTTGGGGCTACTGCGGAGTCTTCCATGGAATTGTTCCTTAGGCCCGAAACTGCCCAGGGGATTTTCGTGAACTTTCTGAACGTACAGAAATCCGGCCGAATGAAAATACCTTTCGGTATTGCCCAGGTCGGGAAGGCCTTCCGAAATGAAATCGTGGCCAGACAGTTCATCTTCCGGATGCGGGAATTTGAGCAGATGGAGATGCAGTTCTTTATCCGTCCCGGAGAACAGAAAAAATGGTACGAGTACTGGAAGGACGCCCGAATGAAGTGGCACTTGTCCCTTGGCATGGGCGAATCGGAGTACCGCTTCCACGACCATGACAAGCTCGCGCACTACGCGGATGCTGCTGCCGACATCGAATTCAGGTTCCCATTTGGATTCAAGGAGCTGGAAGGGATCCACTCCCGTACGGATTTCGACCTGGCCAACCATGAAAAATATTCCGGAAAAAAACTTCAGTACTTTGACCCGGAACTCGGGGAACACTACGTTCCGTATGTGGTTGAAACGTCCATAGGGCTGGACCGGATGTTCCTGGCAGTTTTCTCAAATTCCCTGAGGGAGGAAACACTTGAAGACGGCACCACCCGAACCGTGCTTCGCCTTCCGGCGGTCCTCGCACCTGTAAAGGCCGCGGTCCTTCCCCTTGTCAAAAAGGATGGCCTGCCCGAGCTGGCCCATGAGATCATCGGGGAACTCAAGTGGGAGTTCATGGTGCAGTACGATGAAAAGGATGCCATAGGTCGCAGATACCGCCGGCAGGACGCCGCAGGCACCCCCTTCTGTATCACCGTGGACCATCAGACCCTGGAAGACAGGACGGTAACCCTGCGCTATCGGGATAGCATGGAACAAAAGCGCGTCCCGATCGATTCCCTTTCGGGTGAAATTCACCGGGAGGTGGATGTGAAAGAGTGGTTGAAAAAGGCGGCTGTTTAGAAAGCGTAAAGAAACAAGATGCCGGTGTAGTAATTACGCCCATTGCCGGGATAGTAATATCGCGGTTCCGCACCTCCGAAACTGGTGGCATTGATCAGGACAGAGCTGGCGTACAGGGTATCGAACAGGTTGTTTACCCCGAATTCAATGCCCAGGCTCAGATGTTCACCCCAACGGGTTCGATACCCAGCCTGCATATTAACCAGGTGGTAAGGGTCACTGTAAAGCGAATTGCTGTCTGTAAGCGGGATGGCATCCACATACTGGTAATTGCCGTTCCAATACCACCCGAGATCAGAATTCACCAGCAGCCCCGAATAAACCCGGTGGGCAGGAACCCCGGTTAGTTCGTTGCCGGAGTAATCTGAATCCCCATCCACAAATTCCCGGAAAGTGTGGTTGTTAAGGGTATAGGAGAGGAAAGGGGAGAGGGACACCCCACCCCGTGTGGGAATGGCGTATTGCAGACTGAGTTCCAGCCCCTGGTGTCTTGTTTTGCCGGCGTTTTTCCCAATGAACTGATCTTCTCCGACCCTCTGTGCGACCAGAAGATCCCGAATTTCCATTTGATATAAGGCGATGGAACCCTGAAGCCTGTCCTGAAACCAGGAAGCCTTTCCGCCGATTTCGTAGTTCATCCCTTTTTCCTGCTCTATTTCGGGGTTGATGACCCCATCCGGGTTTAGGGATTCTTCCAGGGAGGGATTGCTGAACCCCCTGCTTATGTTCAGGTACACCCAGGAACGGGTGTCAAAGGAATAGCGCAGGTCCAGACTGGGCAACAGAACCGGGTCGAAATCCCGGCGGGCGCTCAGGTTTTCATCCCCGGCTCCTAGGAGGTCGCGGTAATCATAGCGGGTTCGGTTCAGGCTTAATCCCAGCGCTGCTTTCAGACGAGGAGAAAATTGCCACTCCAGCTGTCCGAAAAGATAGAACTGCGAACGGAATTCCTTGTTGCGGCTGAGTAAATCTCCCTGCAGGCTGCCCTGTCCGTTGTTTTCCTCATATAGATTTTCAAACGTGGACCAGGAGTATTCGTCTTTGTAGACTTCCATCCCCAGGGAAGCACGGACCAGGGACCTGGTATCCAGGGAGGCTGAAAAAACAGACCGGGCGCCATACCCCAGGGTGAATTCGTCCAGGATATTGAAAGGTCGGGGCTCGTAATGATCCAAATAGGAAAAAAACACACTGCTGGTGTTCTCGATTTTCGAACTGATGCGGATCCG
>CBDUBB010000394.1:0-2412 GCA_965365265.1 uncultured Flavobacteriaceae bacterium | reverse complement strand
CCCACATCCCCGATGTGCCGAAGGGGGAGATAAAGCCTCTTCTCAAGGAAGGGAACTTCCGGGCCACGGACGATTTCAGCATTCTGGCGACGGCAGACGCCGTCAGCATCTGCGTTCCCACCCCGTTGAGAAAGACGAAAGACCCGGACATGAGTTACGGGGTGGCCCTTGCCAAGACCGCCGGGCGCATCACGCTCCGCCTGGCCAATGCAGACGTCCTGCCACTGGATTTCGGGCCCTGGCACCGAACCCTTTCCGGCTACCTGAAAGAAGTCATGGAGACGGCGGAATCGATGCGGGAAGAAGCCCTGAAACACAACAAGCTCATAGACAAAAAGGCCTACAGCCTTTCAGCCGACCCCAGGAAGTCGCGGGCTGCTCCAACCAAAAAAGCACCGGTTCCCTACCTGGATTTCTCCCCCCTGCAGAACGCCCTTGCAGCCCTTCAAAAGGAAGTGGATGCGGTTGCTGCCAAGGACCTGAGCGGGTTGCCCAAGGCCAAAAAGGAGGCCCTTAATGCGCTGCTGATGCGGGCAGAACAACAGCTGACCTCGGAGGAGGGACTGCCGCGGAGGGGCTGGTACCGGCATCAGATCTATGCACCAGGGTTCTATACGGGCTATGGGGTAAAAACGCTTCCCGGGGTGCGCGAGGCCATCGAGCAGGAGAACTGGGAGGAAGCCCAGCAGCAAATCGGGAAGCTCGCCGGCACCCTGACGCAAATGAAGGCGTATCTGCAAAAAATGAACGCAATGACCCCCTGAGGGGAACCCCACCACCTGAACCTTTTGAAAGAGCATTCCCGAAGGATGGGGATGCTTTTTTCGTTCCTACCAGACTCCCTTCCGGGTATCACTGGTAAAAAACACCTTGTCCAACTCGAATTTAATCCATATCTTACAGAATATCAGATACTTTACATCCGAAGCCTCCTGAGGATGAAGGCGCGAATCCGGTAACCTCACTCAACCTAACCTCATGAAATACACTCGCAAGCTGTTGTGGATGGCCTTCCTGGCTGTCGCACTCCTTATACTATGGTCGCTCCCTGAGCAGACTGAGGAACTCCCAAAACGGGACAAGGCATCCATAGGCGCCCTTAAATGCACTGTGGCCAAATTCCTGCTGGAACCTGTGGACACCACCCGGCAGATCGCCCCCCTGTTCGAGAATCTGGGGGATTACTCCTTTCCCGTTTCCACGGATGAATCCCGGGCACAGGCCTTTTTTGACCAGGGCATGCGGCTCACCTTCGCCTTTAACCACGCTGAGGCGCACCGCTCCTTCATGGAGGCGGCACGCCTGGATCCTGACAATGCCATGGCTTACTGGGGGCAGGCCTATGCCCTGGGCCCAAATATCAATGATGCCCTTCCCCTTCAGGAGCGCAGAGAAGCTGCCTGGAACGCCCTGCAGAAGGCAAACCAGAAGATGACTAATGCCAGGCCGTTGGAGCAGGCCCTGATAGGTGCCTTAAATGCCCGCTACAGCGACAATTGGGAGGCAGACATAGCAGAACTAAACAATGCCTATCTGAAGGCAATGGCCCGGGTTAGGAAAACCTATTCCGAAAATGCCGACGTACAGACACTCTACGCGGCAGCCGCCATGAATACCATGCCCTGGAATTACTGGGACGGGGAGGGCAACCCGATGCCAGAAACCCCGGAGGCCAAAAATGCCCTTGAAAAGGCTATTTCCCTTAATCCGAAACACCCCGGGGCGCACCATTACTATATCCACATGGTGGAACTGCCCAAGCCGGACCTGGGCGTTCCCAGTGCCGAGGTACTGGCGGACCTGATGCCGGCCGCAGGCCATCTGGTGCATATGCCTTCCCACATCTATATACGTGTAGGACGGTACAAGGATGCCGTGGAAACAAACCACAAGGCCATTGCTGCCGATGAGGATTATATTTCCCAGTGTTACTCCCAGGGGCTCTACCCCCTTGGCTACTATCCACATAACATACACTTCCTTTGGTCGGCGTCCAGCCTGATCGGGGAAAGCAACACAGCCATTACGGCGGCCAAGAAGACGGCAGAAAAAGTCCCCCAGGGGGAAATGACAGAACTCACCTTCCTGCAGGACTTTGCGGCCACGCCCCTGCTCGCCTATGTGCGTTTCGGGAAGTGGAACGACATCCTGACCTACCCGGCCCCGGCCCCTGAGATCCGCCACCTGAATCTGATGCGGCATTACGCCCGGGGGCTTGCCTTTATCAGAAAGGAAAATCCCAAAGAAGCCAGGGAAGAACTCCAGGCTATCAAAACAATTATGGAAGACCCGGAAACAGCCAGCATCGTGGCTACCGCCCAAAATTCCTCAGACCGGATCGCCCGGGTGGCCTATGAAGTGGTGGCCGGGGAACTCGCCCACCTTGAAAAAAAGCCTGATAAAGCCGTAGAA
>CBDUBB010000393.1:0-2413 GCA_965365265.1 uncultured Flavobacteriaceae bacterium | reverse complement strand
CTGGCATGGATTTTTTATAGGATTGCTCGCCTTCTTTTTCGGGTTCCTGCTGGTCAGCAGCGGAAAGGTTTTCTGGGAAACCGTACTGAGATGGCGTTGGCTATATGTGGGCATGGCCCTTCTGCTGTACCTGGTGCGCTTCATCTTCTTTAATTTGAATGCGCCCGGTTATCTGATGGCCATCGAATCCAACCTCTGGATCTTCGGGGTATTCGGGTTTGGCTATAAATACGCCAACCACCCCAGCGCCCTGCTGAGCTACCTGAGCCAGGCTGCTTATCCGGTGTACATCATTCATATGTTTGTATTGTATGCCGGGGCGATGCTCATACTACCACTGGAGGTGCCGGTCCTTCTAAAATTCATCGCCATTGTGGCATTCACAGGAATCGGGTGTTACCTGATCTATGAGTTTATAATCCGGAGGATACCCTTACTGAGGCCTTTGTTCGGGTTGAAGCGGAAAGCCAAAAATGATAGGGAAGCCACCATGCATGTAGAATCTGTCAAAGCAACGGACTAGTGGCCGAGATTCACTGCTATGGCAAAAGGTTCATTACATAGCTCCCAGGACTTGCTCTCTGAAAAAACGCAAAGAAGTTGCGTTCGGGGTGATTATCTTGTCCCTGGGGGTTCAGGGGTTTTCCCCATTGGTTTAAGTCCATTTTAACCTTGAACTTTGAACCTTGAACGGAGCTATTCCAACTGCCCACTGCCTATATAGATTCCAAGATGTTTCTGCTTGGGATTTGAGTGTTCCTGTTCTCATTAATTAGAGAACGAATTTCTAGGGCCGTTTGTTGATAAAAGGGCTAAGCTTAGGCTTGCTAACTCAATTTTGGTAATCCTAGCTGGCTGATCATGTCTCCCTTATCCGACACGTGCAACCAATAAAAAAGACGGCGTTGGAGGCTGTCTTTAATTAATTTTTAAGGTTGTAATAATCTAAGTCTAGTCCTGGTTGTAAACTCTAAGTTTAACCCAGACGGTATAGGTATAAATGGTATCACCCTCAAAATCTACGCATTCATTATCAATACCAAATCGCATAGTGCTTCCGCTATGGAGAAATTCAATTTCCTGTGATTGCTCAACTACACCATCATTGTAAGAAAGGCTATACATTCCATTTCCAAGGTTTTCCCATGTCCCAGTCCAAATTGGAACTCCATCTTCAAAATCCTGCCATGTGCCATCCGCATTATACACTCTGACTTGGTTTTGGTCAGTGGCTTTTTCAGTTCTTACAACATGAGTGCCACAGAAATAATCGTTTTCCGTAACAACTAACCATTGCCCGACTATCAAATCAACAGCCTCTTCTGGAGGATTATTATCATCAGAGCAAGAAATAAGAGAACCGGAGAGCAAAATTGCGATTAGAAAAGCACCTGGTTTCAGCTTTAGCATTATGTAAGGTTTAGATTATTAAATTGTCCTAATGACCAAAACATCATACGTGTGAAAAACCGCGTCATCTGAAGCTATTTGAATATACCTGAAAATCAGATGTCGTTCGTCCTGTCAAACTTTTTGACCCATGCCGTCTTTCCAACTTGTCCGGCCCCTCTTTAAATTAGCGTTTTCCTGTTTTACTGACTTTCCAGTTTATTAGATAGGAAAACGTACGTCCTTTAAAAGGCATCTATCCAGAATAGGATAGTAAAGTAAGAGTAAATTTTAAACTTAATGTATCAATGTAAGGGTAAATATCTACCTTGAAATTTCTTTGTTCGAACAAGACTTACGAATCTGGTTAATTAAACCGGCCTTTACGCATAGTATTAAAACCGCCTCAATTCTTCTATTGGGCTGCCCGGTTCAAACTTTGATTCTTGGGCCTTGAACCTTAATCCTTTTTACCCGCAATAGCTTTATCGAAGGCGGGGAACCTTGAACGAAAATATACTGGCTGCCTGCTGCAACTGCAGACTCGCTACTACCCCTACAGGATTACCTCCCTTCGGTCGGTGATCCTGAAGGGGAGGGAGACTGAACCAAACCCGGACCGAACGATCAAAACAGGTCCGCAGGACCTGTTTTAGTGAGGGGCCAGATGGTGCGTGGGCCTCAGCTAAAAAGTACCTCCGATTCATGATGCTTAGAAGTGTCGGTTTTTCATTTCCTGCGAAATCTGAAGCGGGCCGGAATCAAGGTGCGTTCTGCCTACTGCGACTGCCTACTACCCCTTCAGGATTACCTCCCTTCGGTCGGTGATCCTGAAGGGGAGGGAGACTGAAACTAAACCCGGAACAGCGCGGTGCGCTGTTCGGTTTTTCATTCCTTCCGCCATCTCGAAGCAAGCTTCGATGGCTCCAGGAATGAAAAAACCCCGACAGCTTTGCTGTCAGGGTTTGTTTCGTCGGGGTGGCAGGATTCGAACCTGCGACCTCCTGCTCCCAAAGCAGGCGCG
>CBDUBB010000392.1:0-2425 GCA_965365265.1 uncultured Flavobacteriaceae bacterium | reverse complement strand
GGTTTAAAAGAGGTTCTCGAGCAGTTCATCTTCTACCAGATTCGGGAAGGTCACCCTGAGGCCAGCTGTACGTTCCACCTCCCGCTTCATGGCATCCATTGCCCCCGGGTTCCTCGCCCAGCTGCGGCGGGCTATCCCGTTGTTTACATCGTAAAACAACATGTTCCTAAGCCTCCCTTCCGACTCCCTGCTTCCGTCCAGCACGAGTCCGAAGCCGCCGTTGATGACTTCGCCCCATCCAACGCCCCCGCCATTGTGGAGGGAAACCCAGCTGGCTCCTCGAAAGCTGTCCCCGATCACATTGTGAACGGCCATATCCGCTGTAAAACGACTGCCGTCAAAAATATTGCTGGTTTCCCGGAAAGGGCTGTCCGTACCACTCACATCATGATGGTCCCGGCCAAGGATGACAGGGCCAGAGAGGGTCCCGTCCGCAATGGCCCGGTTGAAAGCCTCGGCAATGGCGATCCGGCCCGAGGCATCCGCGTAGAGGATACGGGCCTGAGAACCCACCACAAGGCGATTCTCCTCTGCTTCCTCGATCCAGTGGATGTTGTCCTGCATTTGCTGGCGGATGTCGTCCGTGGCGGATTTCAGTTGCATTTTCATTACCTGCAGGGCTATTTCATCCGTCTTCCGGAGGTCCCCGGAGTCGCCGGAGGCACACACCCAGCGGAAGGGCCCGAACCCATAATCAAAGCAAAGCGGCCCCAGGATGTCCTGCACATAAGACGGATACCTGAAGTCAATGCCATTGGGGGCCATCACGGCGGCTCCCGCCCTGGAAGCTTCTAAAAGAAAAGCATTGCCGTAATCAAAAAAGTAAGTGCCGCGGGCTGTATGAGTGTTTATGGCATCCACATGCCTCCTGAGGGAGGCCTGCACATGAGCTTTGAAAGCCTCTGGATTTGCGGCCATCATGTCGTTGGCTTCCTCGAAGCTGAGGTCTGCAGGATAGTATCCGCCAGCCCAGGGATTGTGCAGGGAGGTCTGGTCGCTGCCCAGGTCCACGTGGATCTCTTCCTCTGCGAATCGTTCCCATACATGGACCACGTTCCCCACATAGGCCAGGGAAACCGTTTCCTGTTCGGCCATGGCCTGACGGGTGCGCTCGACCAGGGTATGCAGGTCGGTGAATAATTCGTCCACCCATCCCTGCTCATGCCTTTTGTAGGCAGCTTTAGGGTTTACTTCGGCACATACGGTAATGCATCCCGCGATATTTCCGGCTTTCGGCTGGGCACCGCTCATTCCTCCCAACCCGGCTGTAAGGAAAAGTTTCCCCTTTACGGGCGCCCCCTTTGGGAGCACCTTCCTGAATGCGTTTAGTACGGTGATGGTGGTTCCATGGACGATCCCCTGTGGCCCGATGTACATGTATGACCCGGCCGTCATCTGTCCGTACTGGGTGACCCCCAGGGCATTATAGCGCTCCCAGTCGTCCGGCTTGGAGTAATTGGGGATCATCATCCCATTGGTCACCACCACGCGGGGGGCTTCAGGAGAAGAGGGGAAGAGCCCCATGGGGTGACCGGAATACATATGCAGGGTCTGGGAATCCGTCATTTCCGAGAGGTACTGCATGGTCAGCAGGTATTGTGCCCAGTTCTGGAAGACGGCCCCGTTCCCCCCATAGGTGATCAGTTCTTCCGGGTGTTGTGCCACCCTCGGATCCAGATTGTTCTGGATCATTAGCATAATGGCAGCCGCTGAAGGGCTTTTGGCCGGATATTCCGAAACCGGTCGGGCAAACATCGGGTAGTCGGGTTTGAACCGGTACATATAAATGCGGCCATAGGCTTTCAATTCATTGAGAAATTCCGGCGCCAGTTCGGCATGCCACTTCCTGGGAAAATAGCGCAGGGCATTGCGGAGGGCCAGTTTTTTTTCTTCTTCCGTCAGGATATCCTTCCGCACAGGGGCATGAGAAAGGCTTTCATCCCGCTTGCGGGGTGGGGGAAGTTCCTCAGGGATTCCCAGCCTGATGCTGTTCCGGAAGGTTTTCAGATCTGTGGCAGTCTTCATGTTATCGAGATTTATCAAAGACACACTCCCCGTTTTTCCAAACAAGGGATGGACGGAGTTGCCCCTGGTGATACAGGATTTCATTAAAATGGTCTGTAGGGAAAACCGCGAGGTCGGCTATCATTCCCGGCAGCAGGCGCCCCCTGTCGTTCAGGCCAAGGGCCGCGGCTGCCCGAAAGGTAATACCGGCCAGTACCTCGGCATTGGTCAGTTTTTCAAAGGTGCCCAGGATGGCCGCCTGGGTGACCAGGTCCCCCATAGGGGCAGACCCCGGGTTAAAATCACTGGCGATGGCCAGGCAGGCACCGGCGTCGGCGATTGCGCATACGGGGCCGGAAGGCCACGTACTGGAGGAGATTGCGCCGGGGGTGTACTACGCGAGTTCGACCGGCACCGGCGA
>CBDUBB010000391.1:0-2425 GCA_965365265.1 uncultured Flavobacteriaceae bacterium | reverse complement strand
CGCGCCAATGTAAGTCTGAGCGTATTCGGTAAACCACTGAGTATCGGATTTCCAGCGCCGGTTTATATTGATAGAAGCGAAACGAGTGTCATAAGAGTCACCGGAACCTTCTGAGGTAATATAACCCCGAACAAAAAAGTTGTTATTTCGAAGTTCTATCTTGTGCTGCTGCAGGGTAAAGTTCCGGATGGCATACCGGTTAGCCCCCTGGTAGATCGTATTACCCCGTCCCACACGTCCGTTGTAAATGATCTCAAAATCATCGGCAAACGGCCGGTAGTAGACCGAAAAATCTGTCTTTACGCTCTGGGCATTATAATTCAACATATCTGCCTCAGCATAGCCGGTACGGGACACCTGTGCTGAACCCACGGTGCCGGAAGGCAATCCGGCAGCAGCATCAAAGTTCAAAAGAGTGCTTACCTCGTCCCCGTAGATGTTGAGCCCATCATAATTGGGATGTTCCCTGGTCCTGCCCGGGTTCAGGATGTCTTCTGTGTTGTTGGCATGCCAGTCCTCCCCCTGCAAAAAGGAGAAATTGGCCTTGATGGCAAACTTATCGCTAAAGGCATGGGCCGCCCGTACCCCAAAGTCGTAGTATTCGTTGGAGCCGGCAGCGTCCTGTTGCGTAAACCCGGTTTTGAAATAAGCGCTGATTCCCTGGTAATCAAAGGGACTCTTGCTGGTCATAAAGAGGATCCCGTTAAAAGCGCCCGCTCCGTAAAGGGCAGAAGAAGCTCCCGGAAGGATCTCAATGCTCTGTACTTCCAGCTCACTCATCCCCACCAGGTTTCCCAGCACGAAGTTGAGCCCGGGAGCGGTATTGTCCATCCCGTCCACAAGCTGCATAAAGCGCGTATTGGCAAAGGTGGCAAAGCCCCTGGTATTCACAGACTGGAACGTGAGACTGTTGGTATTGATGTCAACACCTTTCAGGTTTTGCAGGCCGTCGTAAAAAGTGGCCGCTGAGGTATTCTGTATCTGTTTGAGTCCAAAGCGTTCCACAGAAACCGGGGATTCGAAGATCCGTTCAGGGGTTCTGGAGGCCGAAACGACCACTTCCTCAAGGAAGGTTTGGGCTTCAGACATGGTAATAGAAAGCGTCTGGTCATTCGAGGTCACCTGCACAGTGGCAGTGGAATATCCTATGGCTGTGACCCTCAGTTCGAAAGGAGGGACTTCGGAGGTTTCGAGGACAAAATTTCCATCAAAATCCGCGGTAGTCCCGGTTGTGGTTCCTACAACCACCACATTGGCGGCCGGTATTGGATTTCCACTTTCATCGCTAACATTTCCACGAACCGTGGTCTGCGCATACGTCCCCATTGCCATGAAGAGCATGCAAAGAAGTAATGCTGTTCTCATCAGATTAGTCTGCGTTTATTGGTTTAGCGAGCAAGATACAGATTTTTTGCAACCAAAATTAATTATCCCTAAAATTAGGGCTGCTCAGTGGGAATCCCTTAATTAAAGGCAGGTGATTCTAAGAACTAATCAAAAAGACGTTCCCGAAAAACTTCAGTTTCCAGGCTTAGTTCAATTGGAAGGTCTGCCAAACGACCCTTGGGATGCAAATAAAAAACCTGCCTTCATCGCTAAAGTGCGATTCATAAGGCAGGTTTTGACTAAGCGTTTTAACTCCTATTCCACCGTCACGGACTTGGCGAGGTTCCGCGGCTGGTCCACATTGCAACCGCGCATTACGGCTATGTGGTAGGAAAGAAGCTGCAGTGGGATAGTAGTAAGTAAAGGACTCAGGCTTTCCGAGCTTTCAGGGACTTCGATCACATGATCGGCAAGCTCCCGTACCTGAACATCTCCCTCGGTTACTATCGCAATAATCTTCCCTTTCCGGGATTTGATTTCCTGTATGTTGCTGACCACCTTTTCGTAATGCCCTTTTTTGGTGGCGATTACCACGACGGGCATATGCTCGTCGATGAGGGCTATAGGACCGTGCTTCATTTCAGCCGCGGGGTAACCCTCGGCATGTATATAGCTAATTTCTTTCAACTTCAGCGCCCCTTCCAGAGCAACCGGAAAATTATACCCCCTGCCCAGGTAGAGGAAGTTAGAGGCATCCTTATAGGACTCTGCAATAATTTCAATAAGCGGATTGAACTCAAGGGCTTTTTCCACTTTGGCCGGAATCCCTTCTATTTCAGAGAGGATTTCCCGGTACCTTGTTTCAGAAAAAGTCCCCTTTTCCTTCGCCAGTTTCAATGCCAGGAGGGTGAGTATCGTAATCTGTGTGGTAAAGGCCTTCGTGGAAGCCACCCCTATTTCAGGTCCGGCGTGGGTGTAGGCCCCGGCGTCGGTCTCCCTCGCAATAGAGGATCCTACCACATTGCAAACCCCGAATACAAAAGCCCCATTTTCCTTGGCCAGTTTGGCTAGTTGGCGAGCTTCGTAAACGGTATGCGTG
>CBDUBB010000390.1:0-2446 GCA_965365265.1 uncultured Flavobacteriaceae bacterium | reverse complement strand
CTTCGGGTTTTAGCGCAAGGTTCAACCTTAGATGAACTTCTGGATACCATCGCCTGGTATGATGCTGAAACTCCCATGGACGAACATCCCCTGGAAATCCAGTTCTTCAACCTGATGCGCAACCTGACGGTCTGCGGCTACTATACTTCGAAGATCGGGATTGCGGAACTGGGCTATAAGGGGAATATGCCCAATATTTGGGACGGGGTCCCCCAGGAAGTCCTCGACAAGCACGGCCTGGCCTATGAGCCTGAATGGCTGGCCAAATGCGTCGACCAAAGCAAAAGAGGAATCATTGCGCAGTGGGATGAGGAAGGCAACCTGCTTACCTGATTAGCCTGAAATTCGACTGCATCCCCTCCTTTGTCACGGGCTGCCGGCCCTGACCGCAACTCCAACCATGGAATCGGCCGTTCCATAGTACAGGAACCATTTTCCCTTGTAGAAAACCAGCCCTTCTGTAAACGTCGTGCCTGCCTTGTACTGACCGCTGACCTCGTGAGGCAGGGTAGGGCATATAAACGGGGTTTCCAGACGGCTGAGGACCTTTTCCGGGTTTTGGGCATCAAAGCGTACCTGTCCCCCGCAATAGGTGCCTTCTGGGGTGCTCTTTCCCGCTCCGGCACCGCTTAGGTTTTTCCCGTTGTAGATCAACAGGATGCCATTACTTGTATACAGGGCCGGCGGGCCCGGTTCCACCAGATGACTGTCAAAATCCTCAGGGGTCGGGCGGAAGACTTGCAAAAGGTTCTTTTCAGGGTCCAGTTTCGGGGTCCAGTCCTTCCCGTCCCTGGAAGAGGCGAGGTTTACAAAGAGTTCACCCCAGTACATCAGGTAGTTTCCCGCTATTTTTTTTGCAATCAACCGTCCGTCCCGAAATTCAGTGACCACGGATCCGGATTTGCTCCACTGATCCAGAAAGGCACCACTGTGGGCCGTTTCGAAAACAGGGCCGTGCTTTACCCAATGGATGAGATCCGTGGAGGTGGCACTCGAAAGGCGCGCGGTTTCCTGGTTCCAGCTCGTATAGAGCATGAGGTAGGAGCCGTCCTCGAGTTCCACGACGCGTGGGTCCTCCACCCCCCCGGGGTATTCCCATTTTTGGTAGGCATCCCGTTGCGGATACAGCACGGGTTCCGGATATCGTTGAAAATTTACGCCATCCGTGCTCCACGCCAGCCCGATTCGCGAGGTACGCCCCCCCAGGTGGGCTTTGGGGTTGTCCTCCGCCCTGAAGAACAGGAACACCGTGTCATTCCGGACGATGGCTGCCGGGTTGAAGACATCGGCCCGTTGCCAGCGTACACTGTCCATTCGAACGGGGCAGTAAAACTGATAGGAGGAATCTGCCTGCAGAATCGGGTTTTCCACAGGCTTTGTAAAGCCGGTCAGCCAGGGATCCTGCCCCCAAAGAAGGAGGGGCAGACACATCGCGGTAAGGAAAAAGAAGGCGCGTACCATAATTTGAGCATTGAGATTTAAAGATAGGTACTTCGAGGCATATGCAGGGGGCCCTGAACAAATATGTATCTTTAGTTTACCAAAGACATCGGCGATGCGGGGATTCCCGAAAATCAGTTATTTATTTCTGCTGCTTCTTTTTGCGACTACCGGATGCATGGAGGAGCGAAAGCAAAGCCCCGGGAAGGTACCCCCCCGGGAAGTTCAGACCTCTCAACCGGCCCGGATCCCCGAACTGCAGTCCCTGCCGGATACCGCCTTTGTCCGGTTGTCGGATTACAGTTCAGAATTCTCCTATGACCTGAGGTACGCCACGGAGGACAATTTTATGGGGAAAAGGGTCTATGACTGCCCTAAGTGCTATATGCGCGTTAAAACGGCCAGGGCACTGATTGCTGCCAACAGGGAATTCATGGAACGAGGAGTCCGGATACGTTTTTTTGATTGCTACCGGCCCAATTCGGTCCAGTTCAGGATGTGGGAGATTGTGCCAAACCCCCAGTATGTGGCCAATCCCTGGAAAGGGTCCATTCACAACAGGGGAGGGGCTGTGGATATTACCCTGGAGACCCTGGAGGGCACCCCCCTGGACATGGGAACGGATTTTGATTTTTTTGGAAAACGGGCATACCACGACAACCGGGACCTGCCCCAAAAGATCCTCGACAACAGGTCGCTTCTCAAGGAAACCATGGAGAAATATGGTTTCTGGTCTGTGCGAACGGAATGGTGGCATTACAATTTGAAGGCAGCTTCCAGCGACCCGGTGGCAGATTTCAGCTGGCCCTGTTTCTAAGAAACTCCCAGGCACTCATGCGGGTTCAGTGACCAGTACCCGGAGGGAATCGTCCATACAACGAATAAAAAACAGATAGGTAGTACCCCCATCCGAAATGCGGTTTCGCTTCCGGATCACAGCCACGGATTCAGGGAAATTCCTGGTACTTACATTGGCTTTGCGGAAAGGAAGCTTTCCGGGTTTGTA
>CBDUBB010000389.1:0-2458 GCA_965365265.1 uncultured Flavobacteriaceae bacterium | reverse complement strand
CCCCATCGTCAAGACCGACGACGGGGTGATGCGTTCTCCGAATACTGTAATGGCAGAGGGATACCTGGACCTGGGGCATTTTTTCTACCGCCCGGAATATCTGGAGAAAGGGAAGGAGATGATCCTTGCCTTGCAGGATCGCTTCCTGCAATTGCCGGAAAATCACGCCGGTTGGGGAAGACTCCTGCTCCGGTATCAGTATCCCTTCTATGAAATCGCCATTTCTGGTGCCGATGCTGAGATCCTTCGGGCAGAAATGGCCCGGGAATTCCTTCCGGATGCCTTACTGGTGCACGCCTCAGCACAGAGCAACCTGCCCCTTTTCGAAGGGCGCTTTGAGCCGGGGCAAACCCGGATTTTTGTATGCCAGGACCACAGCTGCCGGTTGCCGGTCACTTCGCCAAACGAGGCCTTGTCCCAGATCAGGGGTACTCCGGTGCTATTTCCCTGACTTGCAGGAAGGCTGTGCCTTACTCCGGCTAGATATTCGCTGTTAAAAAGTATTGATGGAATTTTTCCGGTCTTTTAGAGGGGCCTTGTATCTTTAACAGGATATTAAGAGAATTTCATGCAAATCAAAGAACAACCTACCGTTTACGACGCGGTTATCGTAGGTTCCGGAGCTGGTGGAGGAATGGCCACCAAAGTCCTGGCCGATGCAGGATTGAAAGTAGCCGTGGTGGAGGCGGGCCCTTTTTTCGACCCGGCCCGTGCGGAACACCAGACGCAACTGAAATGGCCTTATGAATCCCCCCGCAGAGGGGCGGCCACCGTAAGGCCTTTTGGGGATTTCGACGCTGCCTTTGGCGGCTGGGATATCGAAGGGCAACCCTATACCCATAAGGATGGTACCAAATTCGACTGGTTTCGGTCCCAGATGCTAGGGGGGCGTACCAACCACTGGGGGCGGATATCCCTTAGGTTTGGCCCCAGGGATTTCAAGCACAAGGATGTGGACGGGCTGGGTGATAACTGGCCCATCGGATACGAAGACGTCAAACCCTATTACGACAAGGTGGATAAGCTAATCGGGGTCTTTGGCAGTAAGGAAAACCTTCCCAATGAGCCGGATGGCTTCTTCCTGCCACCTCCAAAACCCCGCCTTCACGAATTGTACTACATCAAGGGGGCCCGTAAAGCTGGAGTTCCGGTTATACCGTCACGACTATCCATGCTCACCAAGAAGCTCAATCCGGACCGGGGGGTGTGCTTTTATTGTGGTCAGTGCAACCGGGCCTGCCAGGTATACGCGGATTTTTCAGCCGGGACCTGCCTGATATTCCCCGCACAAAAGGGAGGGGGACAGGTAGACCTCTATGTGAATTCCATGGTCCGTGAAGTTACCACGGATGCCGAAGGCCGGGCAACCGGGGTTTCCTATATCAACCGGGAGGACAGGAAGGAATACCAGTTAAAGGGCCGTGTGGTGGTGCTGGCGGCATCTGCCTGCAGCACGGCGCGGATCCTATTGAATTCGAAAAGTTCACAGCACCCGAACGGATTGGGTAACGGCAGCGACCTGGTAGGGAAGTACCTTCACGACTCTACAGGAAGCAGCAGGGCGGCATTCATTCCTGCCCTGATGAACCGGGAACTTTACAACGAGGACGGAGTAGGCGGAATGCATGTATATTCCCCCTGGTGGCTGGACAACAAGTCCCTCGACTTTCCAAGGGGTTACCATATCGAGGTATGGGGGGGGATCGGGATGCCGAATTACGGATTCGGTTTCAACCCGAATGAATTCAACAAGTTCTTTGGCCTAAAAACCGGGGGTTACGGGGAGCAACTCCGAAAGGATGTGAAAAAATACTACGGTTCAGTGATGGGCTTTGGGGGCAGGGGGGAGGCCATTGCCCGAAAGGACAACTATTGCGAAATAGACCCCACCACAGTGGATGAATTCGGAATTCCGGTATTGAGGTTCCACTACAACTGGTCGGAATATGAGAAGAAACAGGCCCGTCATATGCAGGCCACTTTTGAGGAGATCATCCATCACATGGGAGGGGAGCCCCTGGGCGCTACGCCTCCGGCAGAACGGGATTACGGTCTGGAAACCCCTGGCCGAATCATCCACGAAGTGGGGACCACCCGGATGGGAGACGACCCCAAAACCTCTGTCACCAACAGGTACCAGCAGCTCCATGAGGCAGACAACGTCTTTATCACCGATGCAGGCCCGTTTGTCTCACAGGCAGATAAGAACTGTACCTGGACCATCCTGGCGTTGGCCTGGAGGGCTTCCGAATACCTTGTAGATCAATTGAAACAACAAAACATCTGATATGGACCGGAGAGCGAGTTTAAAATCACTGTTGTTGGGAACCGTAGCTGGAGGGCTTGCCGTTCATGGTTGCACACCCAGGGAAGCTTCAGAAGCTGCAGAACAGCTTATGCCGGAGGCCGGTTTTGGGTATGGCCGGACCCCCGAAGAAATGGAACAGATCCTGAAATT
>CBDUBB010000388.1:0-2460 GCA_965365265.1 uncultured Flavobacteriaceae bacterium | reverse complement strand
CCGATAACGCCCGCGCCGACGACGCCGAGTCGCGGGGGTACCTCCTCGAGTTCCTCCTGGAACGTCCCGAAAAGCCGGTCCCAGACACAGAGGACCTGCCCCAGGTTTTTGTCTATATACTGCGGGTTAATCGCGTGGTGCACCCGGTGCTGGGACGGGGTCACTATGATGTACTCAAGCCATCCCATCTTCCCGATATGCTGGGTATGGTACCAGAACTGGGCAAAGAGGTGGATCGGTGCCAGGATGCCAATTACCTGCTCCGGGACTCCGAGAAGCGCAGCGGGCAGCAACATGAGCGGGAAGTAGCCTATCAGGTTTGAAATGGACTGGCGCAGGGCACAGGCCAGGTTGAATTCCTCACTGCTGTGATGGATCACGTGCTGGTTCCAGAAAAAATTCACATGGTGGCTCAGCCGGTGGTTCCAGTACCCGGCAAAGTCGATCGCCAGGAAAGCCACGAGCCACACCAGCCAGTTCGCCTCTATTTGAACGAGCGCCAAATGCCGGACCAGATACGGGTAGCTGACCAGGATCACCCCCAAACCGAGGGAATCCTTCAATATGTTGGTAAGCCCGGAACTGATCGAACTTACCGTGTCCATCACCCTGTACTTCTGGTTCTTTACAAAATGTCCGTACCCGATCTCAACCCCCATCAGGAGGATGAAAAAGGGTATGGCGTACAACAATGCCGTGGCGTAAGCTTCCATTTCATCGTAACTTCTTCCAAAAATAAGAAAAGTGGCGTACCTCCGCCAAGTTTCCGACGCAGAGGGGTTCTGCTTTGATAATGCAGTGGATACTGGTAATTTGGATCTGGGGGGAGGGGGCACCCCCTTCTTCATTGCTCATACTAAGCCCTGATCTCGGGTATTCCAGTTCCTTTTGTATCCCCTACTCCCAGGGTGTCCCTATCCCTCATAGTACGTTACTGTAACTTTCCGTAAAACGTTAAATCCTATCCCTTTTTTTCGTAACTTATTATGTTCTAAAAACCATTCTAAAACTTTGAAAATGAATACATTTCCAACCCTTTCATTTTTGTTCCTGCTCTTGTGCATGACCACATATGCCCAGCATACCCCGGGCCTACCAGCACCTAACAAGGATGACATCACCCTGGAGAAAACGGACCACTATTCTCCTTATGCAGGAAGAAACTTCCCTACCAACGTATTTTGGGGGGATACCCACCTGCATACCGGTATGTCTATGGACGCAGGTGCTTTTGGGGCACGGTTGAAACCAGAGGACGCCTATCGGTTTGCTTCGGGAGAAGAGCTTACCTCCTCCACGGGTTTACAGGTAAAATTGTCCCGACCTTTAGACTTTCTTGTGGTAGCTGACCACTCGGACAATATGGGGTTTTTCCCTCGTCTGTACGATGGAGAACCTGAGATGCTCAAGGATCCAACCGGAAAAAGATGGTATGAGATGGTGCAGAAAGGCGGACAGGAGGGAGTACAGGTTGCCGTTGAGGTGATCGAGGGATTCTCCCAGGGGACCTTCCCCCCTGCCCTGGAATCAAGGCCTGGTGATCCTGCCTACAGGTCTGCCTGGGAACTGACCATGAACGCAGCTGAGAAATATAACAATCCGGGAACCTTTACCGCTTTTATCGGATATGAATGGACCTCTAATACGGCAGGGAATAATCTGCACCGGGTGATCATCTACAGGGATGACATGGACAAGGCCAGCATGGCCCTTCCCTATACGACCCTCAAACCAGAAGGCAGTGACAACCCGGTGGACCTTTGGAAATGGATGGAGGCATACGAGAACAAATCCGGCGGGAATGTACTGGCCATCGCCCACAACGGGAACCTCAGTAATGGGATCATGTTCCCAATCGTGGATTCCTTTACAGGAAGGGAACTTGATAAAGCCTACGCAGATACACGGTTGAAATGGGAACCGCTTTATGAGGTAACTCAGATTAAAGGGGATGGGGAAACACACCCTTACTTATCCCCCAACGACGAATTTGCAAACTACGAGACCTGGGACCAGGGAAATCTCGACCTCTCAGTTCCCAAGGAAAACACAATGCTTCAATACGAATACGCCCGGACCGCCCTGCAAACCGGACTGCAGCTCGAGCAAAAAATTGGCACCAACCCCTATAAATTTGGAATGATCGGATCTACCGACAGCCATACGGGTCTGGCTACTGCCCAGGAGGATAACTTTTTTGGCAAGCACGCCGGCACCGAACCCAATGCTGAGCGATATCAGCATCCGATGGCTAAAACTGCCAATGGTTCCTACGAAAGCTGGGAGATGGTAGGCTCCGGGCTTGCAGCTGTCTGGGCAAAGGAAAATACCCGTGAAGCCCTGTTCGATGCCATGATGCGCAAAGAAACCTATGCGACCACAGGTTCACGGATGCTGGTGCGTTTCTTCGGAGGGTGGAACTTCACAACGGCTGACGCCATGAACCGACTGCCGGCCGAT
>CBDUBB010000387.1:0-2517 GCA_965365265.1 uncultured Flavobacteriaceae bacterium | reverse complement strand
TGTATTTTGTTTAAGCAAAGTTAGCTATTGTTATACGTAAGAGGTGTTAATGAAGTCTGAAATGAATTAAAAAAGCGTGCTTTCGGGGGAAAACACGCTTTCAAACAACCTAACCAATTAATAAACAAACTGATTACAAACTTCAAAAGTGCCCTTTCATAGCAATCTTGAATCGAATCGATGATCCAAAGATAATAATGTTCAACTTAACTATGTTATCTTTAAACAAAAAAAATTGTTAAATTTTCATATGCCTTAAATGACCCTTTGGAAATGCCACTTTGTCACCCGGTTTCTGATTGGTACTTTTTTTGATCTTCAGGAAGGCAAACAAAATCTTTATAGACTATGGCAACAGGTAAAATCAATGTTTCCGTTGAAAATATTTTTCCGCTGATAAAGAAGTTTCTCTACAGCGATCACGAGATCTTTTTAAGGGAGCTCATTTCCAACGCTACGGACGCAACCCTCAAACTGAAACACTTGACCTCAATAGGGGAAGCCAAAGTAGAACTGGGAGACCCTGTCATTGAAGTAAGAATCGATAAGGAAGGCAAAAAACTCCACATCCTCGACCAGGGGATCGGGATGACTGAAGAAGAGGTCAAAAAATATATCAACGAAGTGGCCTTTTCCGGGGCTGAGGAATTTCTCGACAAATACAAGGACGCCGGTAAGGACGCCGGGATCATAGGGCATTTTGGCCTCGGTTTCTATTCGTCTTTCATGGTGGCGAACAAGGTGGAAATCATTAGTAAGTCCTACCAGGATGCACCGGCAGTCCACTGGAGTTGTGACGGTAGTCCGCAGTTCAGCATTGAAAAAGCCGATAAAGAAGACCGGGGAACCGAAATCGTGCTGCACATAGCAGCCGATTCCGAGGAGTTTCTCGAAGAAGGGCGTATCCGGGAACTCCTTTTGAAATACAACAAATTCATGCCCGTACCGATTAAATTCGGTACCCGTACGGAAACGCTCCCAAAACCAGAAGGGGCCAAGGAAGAAGATCCGGCACCCACCCGGGAGGTAGATGATATTATCAATAATCCTCAGCCGGCATGGACCAAAAAACCTGCGGATCTTGAGGAGGCCGACTACAAATCCTTTTACCGGGAATTGTATCCAATGCAGTTTGAGGAACCCCTGTTCCATATCCATCTGAATGTGGACTACCCCTTCAACCTGACGGGCATCCTGTATTTCCCCAAACTCACCCAGGACCTCGCCCTTCAGAAAGACAGGATCCAGTTATATCAGAACCAGGTCTTCATTACCGACAATGTCGAGGGGATCGTCCCTGAATTCCTGACGATGCTCAGAGGGGTCATCGATTCGCCGGATATCCCGCTCAACGTTTCCCGGTCCTACCTGCAGGCGGACGGAGCCGTGAAAAAGATCGCCTCTTACATTACCCGCAAGGTAGCTGACAAGCTGAACTCCCTGTTCAAGGAGGACCGTGAAAATTTCGAAAATAAGTGGAACGACATCAAGATCGTCATCGAGTACGGAATGCTCTCCGAGGATAAATTCTTTGAGAAAGCAGAGGCATTTGCGCTTTATCCAACCGTGGACGGTACGTATTATACCTTCGACGAGCTTAAGGAAAAAGTGAAGGAGCAGCAGACTGACAAAGACGGGAAACTCGTGTTGTTGTACGCCTCGGATAAAGAGGCACAGCATTCTTATATTCAGGCAGCCAGTGATAAGGGCTACGAAGTACTGCTGATGGACAGTCCGATTGTGGCCCACCTGATGCAGAAACTCGAAACCAGCAAGGAAAAACTCTCCTTTGCCCGTGTCGATGCCGACCATCTGGACAAACTGATTGAAAAGGAGGATACCCAAATCTCCAAGCTTTCTGATGAAGAGAAGGAACAACTGAAAACTCAGGTAGAGGAAGTCCTGGGTGAAAAGAGCGCTTATATGGTTCAAATGGAAGCCATGGATAGTGCCGCCGCTCCCTTTATGATCACCGAGCCTGAATTCATGCGGCGCATGAAAGAAATGCAGCAAACCGGAGGTGGGGGGATGTTCGGTATGGGCAACATGCCCGACATGTACAACCTGGTAGTAAACGTCAACCACCCGCTCGTGGGCGAAATTCTGGAGACGCGGACCAAGAAGAAGCGGACGAGGCTCATCAACCAATGTCTGGATCTGGCCCGTCTTTCCAAAGGCCTGCTGAAAGGAGAGGAAATGACGACCTTTATTCAGCGTAGCTTTGATATGGTCAAATAAGGATCATCGCCACTGGAATGAAAAACCGCCCGGATTAGGGCGGTTTTTTTTGTACCCAAAACTCACTACAAATAAAATTCTGTATATTTAGCTTCACTAACTAAAAATCAATACTTCCATGATAGGGTTTTTCAGAAAAATTCGCATGAAACTTGCTGATAGCAGCGCATTTGATAATGTTCCGGAAGGATATAAGGTAGCTGATGCAGTCGGCAAGCAGTTCAAGGGCATGAAGTTCAGCCTCATGGTTTCCACTGAGGATTGTGTCGGCTGTACTCT
>CBDUBB010000386.1:0-2526 GCA_965365265.1 uncultured Flavobacteriaceae bacterium | reverse complement strand
TTTTTAAGCAGGTAAGCACATTCCTGTATATGGAAGGGGCTAACCAAATGAGAGATATCAACGATGGTCGCCTCCGGGAGTTCTTTATAAATATGCCCTTTTATGGCTCCTACAAAATGATCTTTAAGGCCAAAATCTGTAGTCAGGGTGATGATTGGCATCCGTCGCTGTTGATATTTTTTTAAAGCTTCAAACTGAATTTTACGTAAGTTTGTGAGGCAAAATTAATTAAAAAACAGCGGAGCCTAACCTTCTTTACCAAGGCACTTATAAACACTTTTTGCTTTTTGAACGAACTCAATCTCGAACTCACCGACATCAACCCCAGAGATTTCTTCGGGGAAAGAAATGCCAATATAGACCTGCTTAAAAAGTCGTTTCCCAAACTCAAAATCGTCGCCAGAGGGAGCAAGATCCGGGTATATGGGGATCCGCCCATGCTTGAGGAGTTTGAGAAACGGTTTCAAATGCTCACGGACCATTATTCCCGCTACAACAAACTCGATGAGAATGTTATTGAGCGGGTCCTTAGCAGCAATGGGAGTGAGGATCTTGAATCCTCTGAAACCAGCAGGGATGTGCTGGTACATGGGGTAAGTGGCCGTCTGGTAAGGGCACAGACCGTCAATCAGCGACGCCTGGTAGATGCCGTCTCGAAGAACGACATGGTCTTTGCCATAGGTCCGGCCGGAACCGGCAAGACCTATACGGGAGTGGCCCTGGCCGTAAGGGCCCTGAAAAACAAGCAGGTAAAGCGGATCATACTGACCAGGCCTGCGGTTGAGGCTGGGGAAAACCTCGGGTTCCTTCCGGGAGACCTGAAAGAAAAGCTCGATCCGTATATGCAACCTCTTTACGACGCCCTTCGCGATATGATCCCGGCTGAAAAACTCGCCAAGTTTATCGAGGACGGCACCATCCAGATTGCCCCGATGGCCTTTATGCGGGGGCGCACCCTGGACCACGCCTTTGTGATCCTGGATGAGGCGCAGAATACCACACATGCCCAAATGAAAATGTTCCTCACGCGGATGGGCAAGAACGCCAAATTCCTGCTTACCGGTGACCCGGGACAGATCGACCTTCCAAGGCGGGTCATCTCAGGTTTGAAGGAGGCATTGCTCATTCTGAAGAACATCAAGGGTATCGAAATCATATACCTGGATGACAAGGATGTCATCCGCCACAAACTGGTCAAAAAAGTAATTGACGCCTACAAGACCATCGAACACCAGAACTAAGCATGAACCAGACGATTACCAGTACCGATTTTCATTTTCCCGGCCAGAAACAGGTTTATAAAGGGAAGGTCAGGGAAGTGTATTTCCTGGAGAATGACCTGCTGGTGGTTATCGCCACGGATCGCCTTTCTGCCTTCGATGTGGTAATGCCCAAGGGCATTCCTTATAAAGGACAGATCCTGAACCAGATTGCCCACCGGATGATGCAGGCCACTTCAGACCTGGTACCCAACTGGATGCGGGCGGTCCCGGATCCCAACGTGACAGTGGGGGTACGCTGTGAGCCATTCAAGGTGGAAATGGTTATTCGGGGGTATCTGGCGGGCCATGCAGCACGGGAGTATAAAGCGGGCAAGCGGTCGTTGTGCGGAGTACCGATGCCGGAGGGCATGCGCGAGAATGATGCCTTCCCTGAACCGATTATCACACCGGCGACCAAAGCCGAAAAGGGAGACCACGATGAAGACATTTCAAGGGAGCAGCTCCTCGAACGGGGTCTGGTAACCGAATCCGATTACGCTCAGCTTGAAAGCTATACCCGTGCACTCTTTAAACGGGGTACGGAACTGGCGGCGGAAAAAGGACTTCTTTTGGTGGATACCAAGTACGAGTTCGGACGCGCCCCGGATGGCAGCATCATGCTAATCGATGAAATCCACACTCCGGATTCATCCCGGTACTTTTATGCGGATGGGTATCAGGAACGGCAGGAGAAAGGGGAGGCTCAAAAGCAGCTTTCCAAGGAATTCGTTCGGCAATGGCTTATTTCCAAGGGGTTCCAGGGGTTGGAGGGACAAACCCTTCCCGATATGAGCGATGCCTATATCCAATCCATTTCAGAGCGGTATATAGAACTCTATGAAAACATACTTGGAGAGCCATTCGTAAAGGCGGATATCTCCCGTATCGAGGCGCGCATTTCACAAAATGTGCTCGATTACCTGAACGATAAGTAAGGGACTAAACTCCCAATTAGAAGGTGGGAAAGGAGTAGGGAAGTGGCTGGGAGGCGCATAGCTTACAGGATCGTTAGGAGCGCTCTAAAAAAGGAATAAGTCGTTGGGGTGCCCCCGCCCCCCATGTTACAAGGTAGGCCCTGGTACTGCGTTTTCCTTTCAGGGGTAAGTCGAAATAGCTACTTCACAAATAACACGTTACTATGGGGGAGAACCCCCCTCCCCCCAAAAAACAAATTAGTCAAAGGACCTGCAAGATCCCATCAGAAATGAAATCATAAATACTGCATTTCAACCTGGCCGGTGTAGCTGTTATTTCAGGTTCGGAA
>CBDUBB010000385.1:0-2540 GCA_965365265.1 uncultured Flavobacteriaceae bacterium | reverse complement strand
AGGCGGTTTACGAACTCGGGTATGAAATGAATTCCCGCCCGGACTGGGCCGTGATTCCCCTGGAGGGCATCCGAAGTATTATCAACGACAAAAACTGAAAATCAATGGGAAACGTTATCCCTCATAGTTTATTTACTGATTTTGATATCGATCTCTTCAAGGCCGGAAAACACTACCGCCTCTACGAGAAACTGGGCTCTCACATTATTGAGGTAAACGGGGTTAAAGGAGTGTATTTTGCCGTCTGGGCTCCTTCCGCCAAGTCCGTCTCTGTGGTTGGGGACTTCAACTACTGGCTCGAGGGAGAACACCCCCTGAATGTACGCTGGGACGAAAGCGGTATCTGGGAGGGCTTTGTCCCGGGCCTCGAAAAGGGAACCCTTTACAAGTATAAGATTCATTCCCATGTAGGGGATGTGAAAACCGAGAAGGCAGATCCTTATGCCCGTCTTTCTGAACATCCCCCCAAAACGGCCTCTGTGGTCTGGGAGGCCCCTTACGACTGGAAGGACGGGGCGTGGATGAAAAATCGCGAAACGCGTAACAGCCTCGATAAGCCCTTTTCCGTCTACGAGGTGCACCTGGGTTCCTGGAAGCGAAAAAAAGGGAACGACTTCCTGTCTTACACGGAATTGGCTGAAGACCTCGTAGCTTACGTGAAGGATATGAATTTTACCCATGTGGAATTCATGCCGGTCATGGAATACCCCTTCGACCCTTCCTGGGGATATCAGCTGACGGGTTATTTTGCGCCGACTTCCCGCTTTGGCACCCCTGAGGAATTCAAAATCCTGGTCGATACGCTGCACAGGAACGACATTGGGGTCATCCTGGACTGGGTCCCTTCTCATTTCCCGGAAGATGCCCACGGACTCGGTTTTTTCGACGGTTCCCATCTCTATGAACACCCGGATCGCCGGAAGGGCTATCATCCGGACTGGAAAAGCCTGATTTTCAACTATGGCCGGAACGAAGTCCGGGCTTTCCTCATAAGCAATGCCCTTTTCTGGCTGGACCAGTACCACGTGGACGGCCTTAGGGTGGATGCGGTGGCCTCCATGCTCTACCTGGACTATTCCCGGGAAGAAGGGGAGTGGGAGCCCAATATTTATGGGGGTAACGAGAACCTTGACGCCATATCCTTCCTGAAGGAACTGAACGCCGTGGTCTACGAAAGCCATCCCGGGGTGCAAACCATTGCAGAGGAATCGACCTCTTTTTCGATGGTTTCAAGACCTGTAAGCATGGGGGGGCTGGGCTTCGGCATGAAATGGATGATGGGCTGGATGCACGATACCCTGGAGTACTTCAAGAAAGAACCGGTTTACCGGAAACACCATCAGAATGACCTGACCTTCAGCATGACCTACGCCTTTACGGAGAATTTTATGCTTCCCTTCTCCCACGACGAGGTTGTTTACGGGAAACAATCCCTTCTGTACCGCATGCCTGGCGATGAGTGGCAGCGTTTTGCCAATCTCCGCCTGCTCTTTGGGTATATGTTTACGCATCCCGGGGCAAACCTGATTTTTATGGGGGGCGAATTTGGTCAGTCGTCCGAATGGAACTTTCAGCAAAGCCTGGACTGGCACCTGCTCCAATACGATTTCCACAAGGGCATACAGGAATTGGTCCGGGATCTGAATACCCTGTACAGGTCCTCGCCCGCTTTGTACGAGAAACAGTTCAGCCCTGAAGGGTTCCAGTGGATCGACTATGGGGATGCCGAAAATTCTGTCCTTACCTTCGTCAGAAAGGGAAAAAACAAACGGGATGATCTGATCGTTGCCTGCAATTTTACGCCCGTGCCACGGGAGAAGTACCGGATTGGGGTGCCCAAAGCCAGAAAGCTCAGGGAGCTGTTTAACAGCGATGCGGAAAAATATGGCGGCAGCGGCATGGAGAACGATGCAGCCAGCGTTTCGAAGACGCCCTGGCATGGGTTCGACCATTCCATAGAAGTCAACCTCCCGCCACTTGGGGTGGTAATTTTCAGGTAAGGCACATTCGCAAACGTTGTAGTTCATATTTGTTTGGAGGAAGATTTCGATTTTTCCTCCAATTGTGTTTCTTTTGTCGGATTCTAAAGCTGCCAGTTTATGATCACCAATACTGAACTGGAATACAAAGGGAACCTCTACCCCACACAGGTAGTGAACTACCGGAAAGATTCCGATAAGTTTTATTTCACGAGTGAAAACGGGGTCATCCTGGAGATCACCATACTCAGGAACAGCGCCCTGCGCTTCCGGTATGCAACGGACCACGTCTTTGAACCGGATTTTTCCTATGCCATAAGCCCGGACCACAGCCGTGGATATGATAAGATAAATGAGGACGAGACCGATTCCGCCTTCCTGATCAAAACCTCCAAGCTTCATGTTTACGTAGACAAGGCAAGCCTCCGGATCCGCATTGAAGACACTGATGGCACTGTGATCAATGAAGACGAACTGGGGTTCCACTGGGAGGAAAACTATGAATTCGGAGGGAATACGGTTAAAATGAGCAAGGTTGCACAAGCCGGGGAATCCTTCTAC
>CBDUBB010000384.1:0-2541 GCA_965365265.1 uncultured Flavobacteriaceae bacterium | reverse complement strand
GAATTACCAGGCGTTGGCATCCGAACTTGCAAACCTGGACAATGCCTTTAGAGAAACGGTCGCTGCATCCCCGGGATCCCTCCTCGTTTTTTCCCATCCGGTCTATCAGTATTTCCAGAAGGCCTACGGACTGGAGGGGCAAAGCCTCCACTGGGAGCCGGATGCCCCCCTGGACCACGACATGCTCCACGAGATCGGGCATTTGAAGAAGGATCACAATTTCCATTATATCATCTGGGAAAGAAAACCCCTGCCTGAATCCATGGAAAAACTGGACGGTGAGGGTATTTCCTCCGCAGTGATCGACCCCATGGGGGGAATGCCGGAATCAGGCGATTTTATGGCCGGAATGCGTCAGAACCTGGAAACCCTTCAGCAAGTGCTTGGAGAGCACCCCTGATTCAGGGAACCTTTTGGATTCCTTCTACCTGAACAACCGTTGCGCAAAAGCCGTCAGATACTCTCGCCAGAGCATCCAGACATGCCCTCCCCCGGTTTCGACATATTCGTAGGGCATGTTTATGCCGTCCAGGCGCTTGCGGAAGGCGGCAACCTCCTCGAAGAGAAAATCCTCCCTGCCTATGCCTATCCAGTAAAGTTTATATCCGTTTTCCATCTGGGTCTTCAGGGTTTCGTCCATGTTTTGAAAAACCGGGGCCTCCGGGTTGTTGCGGGGCGTGACCCCGGGGGAAAACAGCCCCACATAATCAAAGGTTTCGGGATGGTAGCGGGAGATATGCAGGCTGTGGAACCCTCCCATGGACAGTCCTGCAACGGCACGGTGTGCCTTATCGGCCTGTACGCGGTAGTTGGATTCGACAAATGAAATGATGTCTCTAAAGGAAGTGACATAGCTCCCACCCATAATACCCGGCTTCATGAATGTTGGTTGTACCAGGGGACCACTGGCTTTTCCGGGAGCAGCTTCATCCTGGGCATTGCCGTTCGGCATCACCACGATCATCGGTTTTGCCTTGCCCGAGGCGATCAGGTTATCCAGAATCTGGGTGGCCCGCCCGAGGTCGGACCAGGCCTCTTCATCCCCCCCTGCCCCATGCAAAAGGTAAAGCACCGGGTACATTTGATCGGAATCCTCGTAACCCGGGGGAAGGTATAGGGTAATCCGGCGTTCTTTCTCCAGGCCCGGGGAATTGTACCAGCGCTTGTGAACCGTACCATGGGGTACAGATTGCACTCCGTAGAGGTCTCCTTTGCTACCAGGAACTATAAAGATGTTGAAGACAGAGGCCACGTCCCGGATCATATGGGCATTGGATGGATCCAGGGTTCGCACCCCATCTACGACGAAGTGATACCAGTACAATTCAGAAGGCAGCGGTTCAGTAGTAAAGGTCCAAACGCTATCTGCTCCCTTCCCCATTGAAACGGAAGCCCGGCCGAAGCCTTCAGGGGGCATCCAGTCCCCGGTGAGTTTCACTTCCCTTACTTCCGGGGCTTTCAGGCGGAAAGTTACCCGGCCGTCTTCGGCAACTTCAGGGGAAACAAGGGCCTGGTTCATCAGGCTTTCCTGGGCAAATGAAATCCAAATACCCGAAATCAGAAAGAAAAAAAGAATTCTTGGAATAGTCTTCATACTAAGAGGTTTACCTGATTTCACTTTACTGTTCTTTTGGAAGCAACACCCATTTCGAATCCGCATTCTTCACAATCGAATCCCGGGAATAATACATCGGAAAATACGCATCCTCGGCCCACCGCTCAAAAAGATTGTCATAATAGGGACTATCGGGATCCCCCGATTGCCCGGGGCTGTTAATTCCCAGGGCATTGTCCCAGTCGCCCACCGGAACGATGACCCTGAATGTGGCTCCGCTGGACTGGTTGTAATTATTTCCGGTAGAACCCGGGGTGTAGCCATTCCCCCCCCTTGGCAAGGGGCCAAGGTCCCAGCCCCGGCTGAGGCTGTCTGCCACCAGCCCGCTAAGGGGATGCTTAATTTCAATATGCTTCAGTTTCACTTGCCCGTACTGCCACTGGTCCATATCCGGACCCAGGCGTTCGCTGAGTTCCGCAAGGGCGGTTTCAAAGGCCTTTTTCAGAAAAACATCCCGCGCCTCTGCCGTCGGAAAACGAGCTCCGGGTTCCCGTATCCACTGCAGTATCCTTTCCAGTTGCAGCCACCTGAGGTAGGCCTTTGCAGATTCGGGAATAAAGGTCTGGTCAGCCAGATCCCCTATGGCATTTTCCCAGGCTACATAAATGGCAGCGGCAACCGACCCAGGTTCCAGACGGAAGTCCCAGTTCATCAGTCGGGCTCGGGCTTCACTGGCCGTCCCTTCCAAAGGCAGAGCCCGAAGGTAGGGTACCAGTTCCCGGGCCGGAAGGGAAAAATAGTCCACCTGCAGGCTTTTCATGGCTTCCATATTAAATGGCCCCGCCCCGCTGAGGACTTCCTCAATCCGCCTTCCCCTGTAAGGATCCGACCATGAATATCCGATGGCATCCCACCGGGTATATTCTTCCGGTGTCACATTCTGATTGGCCGTCGCTATAAACCCTGAAGCAGGGTTCAGGGCATGT
>CBDUBB010000383.1:0-2541 GCA_965365265.1 uncultured Flavobacteriaceae bacterium | reverse complement strand
TCCGCTTCCGAAAACCAGAGATGGTGAATGCAGGCCTCGGCTGTTATTTTCTTTTCCGAAAGGGGGATGTCGTTTCGGAACAGCTCCGTTTCCTTTCCCGTCGAAAGATGGAAGACGTGCAACCTTGCCCCGGTTTCCCTCGCCAGGGCAATGGCCCGGGAGGAGGAGAGGTAACAGGCGGCCTCACTCCGAATAGTGGGGTGCAGTTCCACAGGGATATCATCTCCGTAGATTCCACGGTAGTGTTCGAGGTTCTTCCGGATGGTGGATTCATCCTCACAATGGGCGGAAATCACCATTTCGGTGCTCCGGAAGATGCGCTCCAGGACGGTTTCGTCATCCACAAGCATATTGCCCGTGGAGGAGCCCAGGAAAAGCTTGATGCCGGAACAGGCCCTTTTGTCGAGTCGTTTGATCTCCTCAAGATTGTCATTGGTACCACCCAGCAGGAAGGAATAGTTGGCATAGGCCGATTGGGCAGCCATCTCGAATTTCTCCTCCAGCTTTTCAAGGGTGGTCGTCTGGGGGCTGGTATTGGGCTGTTCCATGAAACTGGTAACGCCCCCTGCCACCGCAGCCCTGCTTTCAGACGCGATGTCTCCCTTGTGGGTAAGGCCCGGTTGGCGGAAATGCACCTGATCGTCGATCAGCCCCGGCAGGAGGTAGTTCCCCTCCAGGTCAATAACCCGCGCATTCGGCTCGGAAAGATCCGACCCGATTCGCCCGATACGCTCGCCTTCAATCAGCAAATCCCCTTCGGTGATCCTGCCCTCATTCACCAGGCGCGCATTTTTTATCAGTATCTTCTTCATTTTAAAAACCGTTTTTTCTGAAAAGACTCCGGATTTTCATGTTGACCACCCCAAAAACAGCTTCCCAGATGATCGTTTTGCTCATTTTCGATTCCCCCTTCTCACGGTCCGTGAATACAATGGAAACCTCATGTAACCTGAATTTTTTCAAATACGCCCGGAACTTCATCTCGATCTGAAAGGCGTAGCCGACAAAGCGAACCTCATCCAGGTCAATGGCCTCCAGGACTTTTCTGTTATAACAGATAAAACCTGCCGTCGGATCGTGGATTTTCATCCCGGTTATGAGTTTCACGTATATGGAAGCCCCATAAGACAAAAGGACCCGTTTCAGCGGCCAGTTGACCACGTTCACACCTTTTTTGTAGCGGGAGCCGATGGCGACATCTGCCCCATCCAGGCAGGCCCTGTGAAGACGGGTCAGGTCAGAAGGCCGGTGGGAAAAATCCGCGTCCATTTCGAAGATGTATTCGTAGGGACGCTTCAATGCCCATTTAAAACCGTGTATGTAAGCCGTTCCCAGTCCTGTTTTCTCCTTTCGGACCTCGAGGTGCAGGGAATCCGGGAATTCCTGCTGGAGTTCCCTTACTTTGTCTGCAGTTCCATCCGGGGAGCCGTCATCCACTATGAGCACATGGTAGGTGCGGGGCAGATCGAAAACCGCCCGAACAATCGCCTCGACATTTTCGATCTCGTTATACGTTGGAATTATGACAAGGCCTTCCGCCATATTTGTCCTCGTTTGCGGCAAAAATACCATTTTTGAACGGGTCATCTCCCGGATTCCCCTTTTTTAGTGTACAGGCACAGGGAAAATCAACCCCCATATTTTGTACCTTTGGCCAGAATGCCAGTGTCTATGAGAATTTCCCTTCCCAGGCCATTAGCTTTAATGTTGGGGGGCTTGCTCCTGATCAATCTCCTCCAGGCCTTTTCAACGGAATTAATTTACGACGAAGCTTATTACTGGTATTACGCCCAAAACCCGGCCTGGGGGTATTTTGACCACCCTCCCATGGTTGCCTGGATGATCTGGCTGGGCTCCTCCCTGGTAGATAACGAACTCGGGGTACGGCTCGTCAGTTGTCTGATGGGAATCGGGACATTCGCGCTCCTGTGGTCCCTGATAAGGCATCCACAGAAGAACCAGTACCTGAAGGAATTCTTCGTTTGGGTACTTTCCATAACCCTGCTACAGGCATATGGGTTCCTGAGCCTCCCGGACACCCCCCTCTTATTTTTTACGGCACTTTTTCTGTGGCTCTACCGGCGGTTTCTGGAACATCGGGGAGTGGGAATAGCTATTCTGCTCGGGGTTTGTATGGCTGCGCTCATGTACAGCAAATACCATGCAGCCCTGGTGATCCTGTTCGTGATCCTTTCAAATCCCGGCCTCCTCAAAGACCGGCTTGCCTGGGGGGCCCTTGCGGTTTCCCTCCTGTGTTATCTGCCCCACCTGAACTGGCTGTACCAAAACGATTTTATATCCATTAAGTTCCACCTCTTTGAACGTCCGAACCAGCCTTACAGCTTTGCCAAATTCACCCTTGGGTTCCTCCTGAATATGGTGGCCCTTTTCGGGCTGACGTTCCCCTGGGTCTACCGGACCCTCTTTCGGTACAAATCTGAGGACCGGTTTGAAAAGGCGCTTGTGTACCTCGCCTACGGCGTGCTTCTGTTTTTTTTCATTTCAAGCTTTCAGAGGCGGGTACAAACCCAGTGGCTGATC
>CBDUBB010000382.1:0-2546 GCA_965365265.1 uncultured Flavobacteriaceae bacterium | reverse complement strand
GCGCCGCACCAACTGGATGGAGGTCAAGCAGGGCAGCGCGAGCTGGAACATCTTCACCTTTGGGATCGACGGACCGGAGTCTGGCCTGGGCAGCGGAAACTGGTACGTGAAGCTCTACACGAATCCCGACGAGATAGTGTTTAGCCCGTTTGCTGGAATCGGTGGGTTATGATGTCTGCCGGGAATACTATTTTAATGATGCAGGTCGCCAGATGCGTGTTCTCGGGGAGTCGACCAGGGCCAGGTACCTGGAACTCCTGGGGCTGGATAATGATTTCCCCGAGGACGGATACCAGGGAGAGTATATCAGAGATATTGCCCGGGGGATAGTGGATGAAAAAGGTGACGGGCTGAAAGAAGCCGATCATATACCCTTCAAGGAGGCTGCCGAAAAATTGTACCTCGGGTACCAGCTTAGCCCCAGGGACACCGTTTACCTTTACTATGCTGCCAGCAGCGCCGTAAACAGCGGCGACTATGACCTGGCCCTGAAGTACTATCAGGAACTGAAGGAGGTTGATTACGACGGCAGCCAGATGGTCTACAAGGCGACCAACGTGGAGACGGGAGAAGAAGAGGTTATGAATAAGACTCAGCGCGACCTGATGGTAAGGTCCGGAACCTACACCAATCCTGTGGATGAGCAAACCGAATCCAAGAAGGCTGAAATTGTCCGGAATATTGCCCTGATTTATACCCAGCTGGGTAGAAATGAAGAGGCCTTAGCAGCCTACAGGGATGCCCGTGCCAACAATCCGGATGATGTCAATCTGGTTCTCAACGAGGCCAACCTCTATTACCAGATGGGGGACAAGGAGAAATTCAAGGAATTAATGGCCGAAGCTGCCGAAATGGCCCCGGACAATGCCGACCTGCACTACAATATCGGAGTGATCGCCATGGAACAGGGGAATATAGAAGAGGCGCGCAAAGCCTACAGGAGGGCTATTGAAATCAACCCCGGCTATGTAAACGCCCAGTTGAACCTTTCCACTACCTATGTGAACGAAGGGAACGCCATGATTGATGAAATGAATGCGCTGGGGACTTCCCGTGATGACATCGCCAAGTACGATGAACTCAAGAAGAAGAAGGACGAGCTATTCCAGGAGGGCGCCAAGGTGCTCGAGGACGCCCTTAAAACGAATCCCGACAACCAGGGGATACTGACCCAACTCAAGAACATCTACGGGGCCCTTGGGGACACCGAAAACTTTATGAGGCTCAAAAAGTTGCTGGGAGAGTAATTCCGGCCAGTAATAAAGATTCAAAAGCCCTGCTTCGGCGGGGCTTTTTTATTTAAAGGATCTTGACGATTACCCGAAGTGGGTGGGTGTAGTTCCTAACCTCCGTGTTGAAGATACCGGTATGGTCCAGCCGGTCTATCCTTACCTTGCCGTGGCAATGAATGATGTAGTTGTCCCTCATGATAATCCCAACATGGTTGATGACCCCGTCTGACCCGTCAAAAAAAGCCAGATCCCCGGGTTCACTCTCCTCGATGAAGCTCAGGGGGGTTCCCTGACGGGCCTGCTCCTCCGGATTTCGTTTGAGCAGCACCCCATGCGCCTTGTATACCATTTGGCTAAGGCCGGAGGCATCGATGCCAAAAGGGGAGCGTCCCCCTTTCAGCTCAGGGCTGCCCAGGTATAAAAGTGCTGTATCCACAAGGGATTCCCTTCCGGCTACTTCCGGGAAGACCTCCCCTTCATGCTGGTGGGAAAGTACAGATGCCCCAAGGGTGCTGGAGCCAATTGGTATGGGCTGCAGGATACCCTCACCTGTGATGATATGGGAAATAAGGTCTGAGGCACATCCCCCGGAACTCCTATTTTCGAGTTCCCCGAACTCATTTTCGCTGATAGGGTGTAATTGCAGGTTCCTTAGCCAGCCTTCCGTACCATCGAGCTGCGTGCGGATCCGGCTCCAGTGTTTCCTGGATTCAAGCACCCGGAATAGTTCCCCGTACAGCAACTGGGTAAGCAGGCCTGAATTTCCGTCCGGCGATTCGTAGACGGGTATCATGCTCAGGGAACAAATTCCGTATTGCATTCGCTTGACGGTATGAATTATTTAGGGTCGTTCAATCACCATGGCCGAAGCCCCTCCTCCTCCATTGCAAATGGCCGCTGCCCCCAGTCGGGCATCGTGCTGCCGCAGGACATGGATGAGGGTTACCAGGATGCGGGCCCCGGAACATCCCAGGGGATGCCCAAGGGAGACGGCCCCCCCGTGCACATTTACGTTTTCATCGGTCAGCCCCAGGAGTTTAATATTGGCCAGACCCACTACGCTGAAGGCTTCATTGAATTCGAAGTAATCGATCTCTTCCAGGGATACCCCGGCTTTATCCAGGGCAATGGGCAGCGCCTTGGCTGGTGCCGTGGTAAACCACTTGGGCTCCTGGGCCGCATCCGCATAGGACCGTATTTTTGCCAGGGGTTCCAGTCCCAGTTCAGCGGCTTTTTCAGCGCTCATTAGAACCATGGCTGCAGCCCCGTCATTGATGGTAGAGGCATTGGCTGCGGTAACTGTTCCGTCCTTGG
>CBDUBB010000381.1:0-2560 GCA_965365265.1 uncultured Flavobacteriaceae bacterium | reverse complement strand
AGCTCGAGACTCCACAGTTTATTGATTATCTGGCTGATCTCGTCCCCGGGGATGGTGATGGGCTGTCCTTCCCGAAGACCGGTATAGGTCTTGACGGTTTGCTCGTTGTAACTTTGCAAACCCGTTACTTCCAGCCCCGCAAGGATGTACTTTTTACCGTTCTCGTATGATATATCCTGGGCGGCAGATTGATAAGAAAGCAGGAAAGCCAGGATTAAAAGAAGACCAAGTGGTAATACCCCCCGCATACCACTAGTTAAGTTGTTCGCTCGTTTTTCCAAATCTACGTTCTCTGTTCTGATAACTTTTGATCGCCTCGATCAGATGCGCCTCGCTGAAATCCGGCCAGAACACCTTGGTAAAATACAATTCGGCGTACGCAATTTGCCAAAGCAAAAAATTGCTGATCCGATATTCCCCACTGGTACGGATTAGCAAGTCTACATCTGGCAAATCGTGCGTGTAAAGATGCTTATTAATAATGGTTTCATCAATATCCGCGGGTGAAATTATGTTATTTTTAACTTTGGTTGCCAGGTCCCTGAAAACGGAGGTAAGTTCCTCCCGTGAACCATAGCTTAAGGCCAGTGTAAGGGTCATCGCATCGTTGTTCCTGGTCTGGTGTATCACCTCTTCAAGTTCCTCGTGTGCTTTTTCGGGAAGGGTATTGATTCGTCCAATGGCATTGAGACGGATATTATTCTTCGTCAGCGTTTTCAGTTCTTTTCTGAGGGAGGAAACCAGAAGGCGCATCAGGGTGTCCACCTCCATTTTTGGGCGATTCCAGTTTTCGGTGCTGAAGGCGTAAAGGGTGAGGAATTTTACTCCGATCTTCGCTGCGGACTCTACGGTTTGGCGCACGGCACGGACCCCGTTCTCATGGCCGAAAACGCGCATTTTCCCCCGCTGCTTGGCCCAACGGCCGTTTCCGTCCATGATAATGGCCAGGTGCTCCGGGAGGGGCCCCTCTTTTAGTGATTCTATAGTGTCCATTCGTTAATTGCCTACTCAAAGCAATCCTGGCAGGGTTTCCTGCCGAAGGTAAAGGTAAGCGTCAGCCCGGAAAACACATACCAGTCGTCGCTAAACACATTACCAAACCGGAATGCCTCGTAATTAGACCCTTCCGGATTGCTGGCATCCAGGTTATCCGTAAAGGTGTACCTGGCGCCGATTTCTCCCCCCAGTATCAAAAATTGGTTCAGCCGGAACTTCGCCCCCGCGGTGATCGGGATCGCCATAGACCCCTCCCGCTGGTTCAGATCGATCAGCTGACCGGCATCGAAATAATTGTAATCGTACCTGAAATAGGTTATCCCAGTATACAGGTAGGGGGTAAATGCCGGCCCCAGTTTGTGGAGGTTGTACTCCACGAAATTAAATTCCAGCCCTGCGGAGGCCTCCAGGATAGACTGCTCCATCCGTAGTGCCCGTTGTTGCCTGGAACTCATGTCAGACTTGCTGTCATCTGCGGTAAACTTGCCGTAGATCACGTGAGCGCGCCAGGCATACCGCTTACTCTTGTTCCATTTAAAAAGGGCTCCGAAGGCCGGGCCGGAAGGGGCGATATAATTCATCCTACCGATATCCCCAATATTGTTGGCGCCGCCTCCGTATACTCCCACTTCATATGTCTGCGCTCTGGCCATCCAGGCCGTCAGCAGGCATATAACGGCAAAAAAGGTCCTCATCTGGTCCAAAAGTTTGCAAATATAGCAAATTCGCTGCCGCCCGGACAGGGAACCCGCTACATTTCTTTACTCTTTTTTAACAGGGATTGGAGGTATTTATTGCCTGCGCGCAGCTCAATTCCTGCGGTCTTCTCCCCAAAGCAACTTGTTCCGGATGGTTTTAAGGAAACTTTCTGAGGTAAATTCGACCATTTTGATAGTGAAGTCGGCCTTGCGCACCCAGATTTCCGTCTCGTTGTCCAAAGGGGTTATGCGGGAATCCAGGGAAAGCAGGTGCTGTGCCTCCCTCCCGCTCACCCGCAGTTTGATCTCCGTATCGTCGGAGATCACCAGGGGTCTCGCATTCAGGTTGTGGGGTGCGATAGGAGTAATCACCAGGGAGCGTGCCGTGGGCATCATCACAGGACCCCCGCAGCTCAGGGAATAACCCGTGGAACCCGTGGGGGTGGCAATAATCAGGCCATCGGCCCAGTAGGAGGTCAGGTATTCCCCGTTCAGATAGGTTTCCACCGTGATCATGGATGTGGTATCCTTACGGCTCACTGTTACCTCATTCAGGGCAAAATTCAACTCATCTCCCCCGGGTGGCATTCCATCCAGGCCCGCAGTAACAAGGCTGCGCTCCACCAGGTGGTACTTCCCTGCTTTGAAATCGCGGACCATTTCCCGAACGTTTTCTTTCTGGCAGGTAGAAAGGAACCCCAACCGCCCCGTATTGACGCCAACAATGGGTATCCCCCGATCCCGGATTAAGGTGATCGCCCTAAGGATGGTGCCATCCCCCCCAAAGCTCACCAAAAGGTCAAATGATGTGTCCAGGCCCTCCTCCAGGGTGAAAAGTGCGGTATCTGCCTTGAATCCCAGGCCCC
>CBDUBB010000380.1:0-2565 GCA_965365265.1 uncultured Flavobacteriaceae bacterium | reverse complement strand
ACTTTTTATTTTGCGCCCGAAACTTGTGTATATTTGTGGTATGGCAATGCACTTCTTGTTTATCAGCGGAGCAGAAATTTTCTTTATCCTCTTTATCGTTGTGATGGTCTTCGGGGCAGACAAGATCCCGGGTATCGCAAAGGGGCTGGGCAAGGGCATGCGCCAATTGAAGGACGCCACCGAAGAAATCAAACGCGAGATCCACAAGAGCGCCGAGAAACAGGGCATCGATACGTCCATAACTGAGGATATCCAGAAGGAGCTACAGGAGGTCAAGAAAAACCTGGACGATGTTGGTGGCACCATAAGCCGCAAATGAGGTAGGGCGGGATCCGGCATGAAATCCTTCTCCCCTAACTTCAATTCCCTTTACATACCCCCTAAAAAGTCGAAAATCATTCCACCATGCAGATCGTAAGACCATCCCGGATGGGAAGCATCACGGTCCGCACCCTTTGATCTTCCTTTAGGGCCTTGTTGAAGTCCGAAAGGATTTGGGTAGCCCTGTCCTTTGGGTCCACGGGGCCGAGGACCTTTCCGGACCAAAGCACGTTGTCAAAGAGGATGAGCCCTCCGGGCCGGACCAGCGGCAGCACTTTTTCAAAGTATTGTGGGTACTCACTTTTGTCTGCGTCTATGAAAACAAGGTCAAATTTGCCTTTGAAGGTGGGGAGTAGCTCCAAAGCCATCCCGGTGTGTTGTACAATTTGCTTTCCATAGGGGCTGCGGTCAAAATACCGGCGTTGCATCCCTGTGAGTTCATCGTTTTTGTCAAGGGTATGCAACATTCCCCCGGATTGCAGGCCTTCTGCCAGGCAAAGGGCCGAATATCCCGTATACGTGCCTATTTCCAGAATGTTTCCGGGACGTACGAGCCTTGAGATAAGGCTGAGCACCCTTCCCTGATAGTGGCCGGTGATCATTCTCGGCATCAGGACCTTCAGGTGGGTTTCCCTGGTGAGTTCCTGCAGCAGCTCGGGTTCCGCTTCACTGTGGGTTTCGATATAGGCCTCCAGGGCTTCGGAGAGAAAGTGCATGGTCTTTTTTTCAAAATTACAAAAAGACCCCTTTGGGGGAGCCCCCCACCCCCCGCCCAATCAAAATCTATCACCTTTCCCCGCAATTAACCATCAACCTTTGCCGAAAGGCATCCACCCCTGCAGAGCAACCGGTCTTATGCCCCATCTACTCTCTATATTAGAAAATTTCAAAATGATCCCTACATTAGGGAAGCGTAATATCCCATTCCATGAAGGTACATATACGGGAAGCCACTTTGGCTGATCTTCCTACATTGCGATCCTTTGAGCAGGGGCTCATCAGGGACGAGCGCCCCTTTGATCCCACCATCCGCCCCGACCCGGTCCATTATTACGATCTGGAGGGCCTTATCAACGACCCGGGGACGTTCCTTGTGGTAGGGGAACGGGAAGGGGAGGTGCTCGCCTCCGGTTATGCGACCCGAAAGATTCCCAGGCACTACCTGGATCACGATGTTTACGCCTATTTCGGTTTTATGTATACAAGGCCGGAATACCGCGGGCTCGGGATTAACGGACAGATTCTGCAGGTTCTCAGGCAATGGGCACGGCAGGAGGGCCTCTCTGAAATCCGCCTCACCGTTTACACAGATAACCAACCGGCGATCCGGGCGTATAAAAAAGCCGGCTTCACCCCCCACCTTATCGAGATGCGTCTGAGGGACGATTCTTCAGGGGAAGAATAACAGGTCGTTTGGTAGGTTCGTTGTATTTTTGGAAAAACGCATCTGATGGAATTCAAAAACACCGAGGAATTTGCCCGACGCCTGGATGATCAGGACCCTTTGAAGGGATACCGGGATGCTTTTCACTTTCCCAGGGTAAACGACAGGCCGGTGGTCTATTTTACTGGAAATTCCCTTGGACTGCAGCCGAAACGGGCACAGGCCTTTGTGGACGAAATCATGCAGGACTGGAAGGAGCTGGCGGTGGAAGGGCATTTTTACGCCGGCAAATCCTGGTGGGACTACCATGAGCGACTCGTTCCATCCCTGTCGAAGATCGTGGGGGCCCGGGAGCGGGAGATCACGGTGATGAACACCCTGACGGTGAACCTGCATTTGCTGATGGTGTCTTTTTACCGGCCGCAGGGCCGTCGTTTTAAGATCCTCTGCGAGGAAAAGGCATTTCCCTCGGATCAGTACATGTTGCAGAGCCAGCTGCGTTTTCACGGGTACGCCCCGGAAGAGGCCCTTATTGAGGTCCGCAAGCGACCTGGAGAACACCACTGGAGAACCTCGGATATCCTGGAGGCCATCGACCGGCATTCCGATGAGCTTGCCCTGGTATTGATGGGCGGGGTCAATTATTACAACGGACAGGTCATGGATATGGAAGCGATCACCCGTGCAGGGAAGGCAGCCGGCGCCATGGTAGGCTGGGACCTGGCCCACGCCGCAGGGAATGTGGCGCTCAAGCTGCACGACTGGGATGTGGATTTTGCCTCCTGGTGCAGCTACAAGTATATGAACAGCGGCCCTGGAAATGCCTCTGGGGTCTTTATCCACGAAAAGCACCTTACAGA
>CBDUBB010000379.1:0-2566 GCA_965365265.1 uncultured Flavobacteriaceae bacterium | reverse complement strand
AAGGTCGGCATCAGTATCCCTGCAGTCCGCCCTGTGGTCATCGGAAAGTAGGCAAAGGGAAGGGCCAGGGGGGTGGTGACATCCACGATGTATAGATTCGAAAATCCGGCGATCACTTTCTTCTTGGGTACGAATTTTGCCTTTCGAACCCTGATGTAGTAATCCGGATCAATGGTATCCTTGGAGGTGGTCAGTTTGCCTTCGCTCAGGAAGTAGACCGAATCGTTTTCCTTTTTGGTGCGTTCCGCATATACCTTCATGGCATCGCTGCCCAACTGCCCCAGACCCGCCTGTTGTTCCGTGCGGGAATTCCAGATAATGGCTTTTTCCGTATCGAAATTGAACCGGATGGAATCGGGAATGACTTCGTTGGCCCCCTGTTTGAAGTACGGGAGCTGTGTGTAATTGCCCAGGGAATCCCTGATCCGTCCGGCATATACCTCATTATTGACGTAATCCAGGACGATGACCCCCGCTTTGAGTTCCGTGTCCTGATAGTAGATTTCCGCCTCGTTGTAGAGGTAAATCTTCTTTTCTTTCTGGTTGATCCGGACGTAATCTTTCGCCTTGTATTTGACGTTATCCATGAGGGCACCTTCGGCAGGACGGACGGAATCGGTGCGGACAGAATCGGGTGTTCCAAGCAACTCAGGAAGCTCCGGAGCTCTCAGCGTATCGCCCACTGCCTTGATGGGCAGCGGTTGGATCAGGTCCTCCTGAGCGGACATTCCCCCGACGGCCAAAAAGAGCAAGCTCAGGAAAAGTCCCCGATGTATCTTTGATTGCAAAGCGATAAATTCTATTTTTGTACAGAGTTCGCTTGGAATTCAGGGATCAAACTTACATATTTTTCCTTCTGCACGGCGTACCTTTAGGTAAATTTAACCCGCTCGAAATTGAAGTATACTGGCAAAATTCAAGGTATTCTGACCTGCCTCCTAACGGTCTTTCTGGGGTTGCATACCCCTGGCGTCTTTGCTCAGGCTTCTAAAGGCGACCCCATTGGAGAAGCCCCTTTTACGGTGGTACTGGACGCCGGCCACGGCGGCCATGACCCGGGTAACCTCGGGAATGGGTTCCTGGAAAAGAATATCGCCCTGAACATTGTACTTCAGGCAGGCAAGGCCCTGGAAGAAACTCAGAATGTAAAAGTGGTCTATACCAGGGATGATGACACCTTCGTGGACCTCTACAAACGGGGAGAGATCGCCAATAAAGCCAAGGCAGACCTTTTTGTATCGGTGCATTGTGACTCCCATTCGTCCGATGCGCATGGGGCAGGTACCTTTGTGCTGGGCCTCCACGCCAACAAACAGAACTTTGAGGTAGCCAAAAAGGAGAACTCCGTAATTTATCTGGAGGACAACTATGAGACCCGCTATGCAGACTACAACATCAATTCTCCCGAATCCGTCATTGGCCTCACCATTATGCAGGAGGAATTCCTGGATCAGAGCATCCTGCTCGGAAAATTGATGCAGGACCGTTTTACCGGGGGTCTGAAGAGGAAAGACCGCAAAGTCAAGCAGGCGGGGTTCATCGTATTGCACCAGACCTTTATGCCCAGCGTTCTGATCGAAACCGGTTTTTTGACCAATCGCGATGAGGGAAGATATCTGAATTCCCCAAAAGGCCAAAAGGAAATGGGTGTGGCCATCGCCGCTGCCATTCTGGAATATCGAAACACCATCCGTTCCAACAGTACTTCCCTGGTAGCCAGTATTCCAGGGAATACCCCTGATGAAAAGGAGAAAGTGGAGACCCCGGTGAAAGAAGAACCCCAGGCCACCGCCCAGGAAGCGGCGGTAGTCAGGGAAATCAAGGATACTTCAATAGCTGCCGACAAGATGCCGGAGGAGAATAAGGAAACAACTCCCGATACCCCATTGGATACTCCTGCCGACAAGGAGCTGGAGGTAAAAAACACTGAGGCCGCATCTGAAAAAAAAGAGGCAATAGGAAATGCCGCCGAACAAAAGAAAGAAGAAACTCCAGTTAAAGCAGTTTCGCAGGACGCTCCGAAATCCGGGGAAGAGTCCGGGATTGTTTTCAAAGTCCAGCTCATGGCTGTGACCAAGGATATCCCATTGACTCCTGCCAATTTCAAAGGGCTCAATACACTTTCAAGCGAGCCCTATAAGAATATGTACCGCATCCTTTACGGAAACACCTTCTCCTACGACCAGGCCAAATTGCTTCAGGCAGGGGCAAGGCAGAAGGGGTATAGCCAGGCCTATATCGTGGCCTATCGGGACGGGGAGCGGATCCCCGTGGAAAAAGCCCTTCAGTACCTGTCCAATTGATGCAGGCCTTCCGGAAATTATTTCTAATTTTGTTAGCAACCCAAAAAGAAGCATTTGAAACTTTCCAGGGAAATTAAAACGGGTATTATCGTTATTGGCGGTATCCTGTTATTCATCATGGGGTACAGTTACCTTAAGGCTAACCCTATTTTCGACGACAGCAAGGTCTTTCACGCAGTGTATGAACACGTGGGCGGCCTCCAGACAGGTACCCAGGTAAGTATCAATGGTTCTTTTTTCAAAGCCCGTTCATATGCAATTGG
>CBDUBB010000378.1:0-2568 GCA_965365265.1 uncultured Flavobacteriaceae bacterium | reverse complement strand
GGCGAAGCCACCGTGCTGTTCGCCGCCGTGCTCGGCGTGAGTTCGCTCTTCCGCAAACTCACCCCCGAAGAGGAGGAGGCAGAATGAGCAAGATTGTACGCACAGCAGCCAACCTGCTTCTGCCGTTCATCCTTATGTTCGGTTTCTACATTGTTGTTCACGGCCACCTGACCCCAGAACGTGGATGTTCATCGGTGCTGTCTTTTGGGCAAAAATAGTCTTTGAAGGCTAAATAGCCCGAATCTTGGGGTAAGAATTGTCAGTGATTGTTCCGGTGGCTGAAGTCCCGGTGCTCCCTTTTCTCGAGTTCTTCAGGGGAAAGGGATTTGAAGTATTCAAAGGTTTTCCTCATTCCGTCGGAACGATCTACCCTGGGCTCCCAGTCCAGTATTTCCCGGGCCTTCGTAATGTCCGGCTGCCGCTGCATGGGATCGTCCTGGGGCAGGGGTTTAAAGACGATTTTCTGATCCGTACCCGTCAGTCGGATGATCTCCTCCGCAAAGTCAAGGATGGAAATTTCTTCTGGATTCCCAATGTTTACCGGCAGGCTGTAATTTGATAATAACAATCGGTATATTCCCTCGATCTGGTCATCTACATAACAGAACGACCGGGTTTGTTTTCCATCTCCGAAAACCGTGAGATTCTCTCCCCGGAGGGCCTGCCCCATAAACGCGGGAATCACCCGACCATCGTTAAGGCGCATGCGAGGGCCATAGGTGTTGAAAATCCGGGCAATGCGCGTCTGAAGTCCATGGAAGCGGTGATAGGCCATGGTGATGGATTCCTGAAACCGCTTTGCCTCATCGTACACTCCTCTGGGACTGATAGTATTGACATTCCCGTAGTATTCTTCAGACTGCGGGTGTACCAGCGGGTCCCCATAGACCTCAGAGGTACTTGCGATCAGGATGCGGGCCCGTTTTTCCTTGGCGAGCCCAAGCAGGTTATGTGTGCCGAGGGCTCCTACCTTTAAGGTTTGGATTGGGATCTTCAGGTAGTCGATCGGACTGGCCGGAGAGGCAAAATGAAGGATATAATCCAGACGGCCTGGCACATGCACGAATTTGGTCACATCGTGGTGATAAAACTCAAAATGCTCTAGCTTAAAAAGGTGCTCTATGTTCTTGAGGTCCCCTGTTATCAGGTTATCCATGGCCATCACATGATAGCCCTCGGCAACAAACCGGTCACAAAGGTGAGACCCCAGAAACCCGGCTGCGCCTGTTATCAATATTCGCTTCAAACGTCCTTCATTTTACAGATTAGTTTCCATGGCCCCGGCCGATAGATTCATAATGGAACCCTTCTGCCTGGATTTCATCCACGTCGTACAGGTTCCGGCCATCAAATATCACTGGCTGCTTCAGCAATTCCTTCATCAGCGTGAAGTTAGGGTTTCTGAACACGCCCCATTCCGTGCAAATGACCAGAGCATCGGCATCTTCCAGGGCCCCATACATCCTCGGGGCAAACGAAATCCGGTCGCCCATTTTTCGCCTTACGTTGTCCATGGCCTCGGGATCAAAGGCGGTGATTTCCGCTCCCAGCTTAAGAAGTTCTTCTATCATGTACAGAGCCGGGGCTTCCCGGATATCATCGGTTTCCGGCTTGAATGCCAACCCCCAGACCCCTAATCGCTTCCCTTTGAGGCTGCCCCCAAAATACGCCTTAATTTTAGGGATCAGGATGGTTTTCTGCCGGTGGTTCACCCGGATTACGGAATCCAGGATCTGGAATTCATACCCCGAGTCTTTGCCGGATTTATGTAGCGCCTTCACGTCTTTCGGAAAACAGGAACCCCCATAGCCAATACCGGGAAAAAGGAAGCGCTTGCCGATACGGGAATCCGTCCCTATTCCAATTCGGACCTTATCCACATCCGCCCCCACCTTCTCACAGAAATTTGCGATTTCATTCATGAAGGTGATCTTGGTGGCCAGAAAGGCGTTGGCTGCATATTTGGTCAGCTCCGCCGATTTCTCGTCCATCACGATCATGGGGTTGCCGGAGCGTACAAAGGGCTTGTAGAGCTTTTTCATGAGGTCCGTAGCCCTTTCAGAAGTGGAGCCGATGACAATTCGCTCCGGCTTAAGGAAATCATCTACCGCGAAGCCTTCGCGCAGGAACTCCGGATTGGAGACCACATCGAACTCACAGGTGGCGTTTTTTGCTATAACTTCACGGACCTTGTCTGAAGTGCCCACGGGCACCGTGCTCTTGTCCACGATGACCTTATAGCTTTCTATCAGTTTCCCAATTTCATCGGCCACCCCAAGTACGTATTTGAGATCTGCAGAGCCGTCTTCATCCTCAGGCGTCGGAAGGGCTAAAAATATGATGCCCCCATGGTCCAATCCCTCTTTAAGAGAGGTGGTAAAGGTAAGCCTGCCTGCTTCGATATTCCGCTCAAAAAGCACATCCAGATGCGGCTCATAAATGGGCACCTCCCCTTCCTGCATGCTGCGCACCTTGGCCTCATCTATGTCCACACAGACCACTTCATTCCCGGTTTCAGCCAGGCAGGTCCCTGTGACTAGGCCTACATAGCCGGTGCCTATTACGGAG
>CBDUBB010000377.1:0-2569 GCA_965365265.1 uncultured Flavobacteriaceae bacterium | reverse complement strand
ATCCGGTCCGGGTGTTTTAGCAGATAGGACTGAAGGATACGGTCCGTTTCCGGATAGGAGGGTTGTGGAATAAGAAAGGCCTCCACATCCTCAAAGGTGTTGAGGCTGAGATCCCTGGGGATGAACCCGTACCCCCGGTAAACCCCGTTTTCGATGCAGATCACGGCCTGTTCTTCCGGATCCCTGCCTTTTTCAGGGATCAACCCTCGACGGAAGGATTGGTGTAAGGAATCCAGGGCCTGCATTACTTTCAGGTTATAGGCTTCCGTGGGTTCCTCTCCCCGGCATACCCCCGCGCATCGGGGAACCCGGAAATGACTGCATTCAGCCACCCCTTCCTGCAGATGGCAGTACCTGGCACACAGGCCGTAGTCCGTGCAGAGCTTTTCCAGGAAAAGGCGGGCATCGGTTTGGTTGTAGAAGACCCTGACGGATTGCTGCCCCTTTCGGAGCCGGTTAACGGCCAGGTGCCGGATGCCATCCCGGTCCGTAAAACTAAAAAGTCCATAGGTAGGGCGGATGTTCTTCTGGGCCCGGTTGTAAACGGGAAAGTGCTTTTTGATGGCTATTGCTTCCATGAGCAGGGCCAGCAGATCCGAACCGGATTTCTCGAAATCGATATCCGCCGTATCCCTGCAGAGCTGCAGTTCTTTTTCCGAATTGTCGTAAAAGTGCCCCAGCACCCTTTTTTTGAGGTTGATCGCCTTCCCGACATAGATGATTTGCCCCTTTCGGTTCCGGAAGTAATAGATGCCGGGTGCCTCCGGCAGGCGGCTATACGCCTCCCTTGGAAGGTGGGGCGGGAGGGTGGCTTCCTGGGAACGCGCATTCAGGAATTTTTGTATGATGGCAGGGCCTTGCTGCATCTCAATGATTCGCTGGAATAGCAGGGCCGTGGCATGGGCATCCCCGGCTGCCCGGTGGCGATCCTGCAGGGGGATTTGCAGGCTGCTGCACAATTTGCCCAGGCTATAGGATTGCAGCCCGGGGAACACCTTTCTGGAAAGCCGGACCGTACAAAGCTTCCTGCGAACGAATTCCATCCCGCACCGCCGGAATTCCCCTTTGACGATGGGGTAGTCGAAATTGACCGAATGGGCCACAAAAACCCGGCCTTGGGTAAAGGCCTCGATACGGGGGGCCAGGTCTGAAAAAAGGGGTGCCTGCCGGACCATGGCCGTAGTGATGCCTGTAAGCCCCGTGATAAAGGATGGGATCTCACACTGCGGGTTTACCAGGCTGCTGAAGGAATCCGTAATGATGCCTTCCTCCACATTAAAAAGGGCGATTTCGGTGATGCGGTTCCCGTGGATCCCGTTTCCGGTAGTTTCTATATCGACAATGGTATACAAGGCACCCCTAAATTAGCAAATTCTGGCTCAGCCCTCCAGGACCTTTCCGGGTTCCAGCCAGCTTTCTTTTCCCGCCAGGCTGACCAGGAGTTTTTGCGGGCTGTCTTCCCGGTTGTGAATGCGAATCCCTTTCTTATCCAGGGTTACTGCCAGGAGGCAGCCCCGTACCCGAAGTGTAAAGCGAAGCGACTCCCAGGACTCCGGCAGGGCGGGTTTGAAGGCCACCCCATCATCGGTCAGGCTAAAGCCGGCAAAGCCTTTTACGATGATCAGCCAGACTCCCCCGGCCGCAGCCGTATGGATCCCTCCCAGAAAAGATCCGCCGCTCATTACCTTCTTGCTGGCATTGTAGAGGTCAATCGTGGCGGACTCCATGAAGTAGCGGTAGGCTTCCTCATGGTGTGCTGCCTTGCTGGCCACCAGGGCATGCACACTGGGGCTCAGGGAGGATCCGTGTTCTGTTCGCGGTTCATAGTATTCGTAATTCGCGGTGAGGACCTCCTGGGGAAACCCTTCCATCATGGCCAGGAGCTGGATGACATCTGCCTGTTTCAGGACCTGGGTATGCACCGCAATCCCATTGGGCCAGCCCCAGTACTCATCCGGATCGATCAGCCGCTTTCGCAAAGCCTCCGGTCGGATGTCCTCCAGGTTGAAGTAGCCGTCAAACTGTTCGATAATGCGGGACTGCGGATCTGGTTCGGGCAGGTACATTAGCGCTGCTATTTCTTCCCAGTCTTTTCGCGCCCCCGGTGCTATACCGGTTTTGGAAAGCAGGGCCCGAAGCTTTTCCGGGGATTCCCGCTGCATGCGGTCATGGACCCAACAGGCCTTTTGAAGTGAAAATCGGGACAGGTAATTCGTATAGGCATTGTTGTCCACGTTCTCGTGATACTCGTCCGGACCCAGCACGCGGATGATCTCATATTGGTTTTTGTCCTTTTTGAAGTGCACCCGGGAGACCAGGAACTGGGCAACCTCGAACAGGACTTCCGCCCCCTGCCCGAGGATGAACTCCCAGTCCCCGGTTGCCTGGTAATAGAGCCAGATCCCGTATACCACGTCCGGCGAGATATGGATCTGCCAGCAATTGAAATGGTTGCGGATGGGCCTTCCGGTGAGGACGTCTGTGAAGAAGAAATCCGGGAAAAGCTCATCCCCCGTCTTGCCGCTGGTCCATGCGTAGAAAGCCCCGTAATACCCGAGTTTTTTCGCCT